>CAZCVH010000067.1:0-9953 GCA_964502115.1 uncultured Geminicoccaceae bacterium | reverse complement strand
TCAACACCATCTCGGAGATGGGCGGCGTCGCCGAGAACCAGGTGGCCGGCGCGCTCGCGGCGCTCACCCGGACCGGCGCCGCCGCCCGCCGGGAAAGCGTTGAGCCGGGCGGGGGTGAGCGGCGCCGGCCGGGTGGTGGCGCTCAAAGCCGACGCCGGCGTTGCCGCTGTAACAACAGTGTCACACAACTACCTTATGAGCCCGGTCGTCCGGCGCCGACGTGGCGCCCTTGGCCCTTGCGACTGGGAGTGCACCCATGAAGTTGATGACCCAGGCGAGCGTACTGGCGCTTGCCGGCGGCGCGATCCTCGCCACCGACGCGCGCGCTCAAGACGTGCCGACGGTACTGGTCGACGGCTCGTCGACGGTCTTTCCGGTCTCCGAGGCGATGGCCGAGGAGTTTCAGATCGCCAATCGCGGCGAGATCCGCGTGACCGTCGGCCTCTCCGGCACCGGCGGCGGCTTTCAGAAGTTCTGTCGCGGCGAGACCGACATCTCGGGTGCCTCGCGGCCGATCACCAACGACGAGAAGGAGCGCTGCGCCGAGGCGGGCATCGAGTTCATCGAGATGCCGATCGCGATCGATGCGCTCGCCAACGTCGTCCATCCGTCCAACGACTGGGCGGAGTGCATGACGGTCGAGCAGCTCCAGATGATCTGGGAGCCGGAGGCGCAGGGTGAGATCACCCGCTGGAGCCAGGTGAACTCGGAGTGGCCGGACGAGGAGATGGGGCTTTACGGCGCCGGCGTCGATTCGGGCACCTACGACTACTACACCTTCGCCATCGTCGGTGAGGAGCATTCGAGCCGCGGCGACTACACTGCGACCGAGGACGACAACGTCACCGTGCAGGGTGTGTCGAGCGACGAATATGCGATCGGCTTCCTCGGTTTGGCTTATCTCGCTGCCAACGAGGGGAAGTTGAAGCCCGTGGCGATCGAGCAGGCGAACGGTGAGTGCGTCCTGCCGTCGGTCGAGACCGCCTCGGACGCCACCTACCAGCCGCTGACGCGCCCGCTGTTCTGGTACATCGCCAAGAGCTCGGCCGAGGAGAAGTCGCACGTGCAGGAGTTCGTCGAGTTCGCGTTCGATCCCGACAACCAGCAGGCGCTGGTGTCGTCGGTCGGCTACGTCCCGCTGCCGGCCGAGGCGGCCAACAAGGGGCTCGACAAGTTCGCGGCGCGGGCCGTCGGCTCCGCGTTCGAGGGCGGTTCCGAGATGGGCGTGTCGATCAACGACCTGGTGTCGGCCGCCGGCGCCAACTGAGGCACGCCTGTCGCCTGCGCGCGGCGACGCGCGCCGCCGCGCCGGCCACGGGGTGTACGCACCCCGTGGCCGCTCGCGGCGACGACCGGGCCCATGGTCGGTTGCGGCCACAACGGTGGGATGACGAGGTTTCATGGCTGACCAAGGCGCACAAGCTCTGCAGCAGAGTCGCTTCGTGCCGGGCCCGGCGTTCATCGCCCGCCGCCGACGGGCGGGGCAGCTCGCCTATGCCGTGCTGTTCGCATCGGCGGCGCTGTCGGTGCTGGTGACCGCGGGGATCGTCTACGTCCTGGTGTCGGAATCGATCCCGTTCTTCCAAGAGGTGTCGGTCTTCACCTTCCTCACCGACACGGAGTGGACGCCGGTCTTCTCGAACCCGCGCTACGGCATCCTGCCGCTGTTGATCGCGACGGTGTGGACCGCCGGCATCGCGCTCGCCATCGCCATCCCGCTCGGCACCAGCCTCGCCATCTATCTGAGCGAATTCGCCCAGCCAAGCCTGCGCGAGATCATCAAGCCAGTGCTCGAGCTCTTGGAGGCGGTGCCGACCGTCGTCTACGGCTACTTCGCTCTCTTGTTCCTGACGCCGATCCTCCGCACGTTCATTCCCGGCCTCTCCGGCTTCAACCTGCTGGTGCCGGGCATCGTGCTCGGGATCATGATCCTGCCCTACGTCGTCTCGGTGAGCGAGGACGCGATGCGGGCGGTGCCGGGGGAACTGCGCGAGGGGGCCTACGCGCTCGGCATGTCGCGGCTGCAGACCGGCTGGCGGGTGGTGGTGCCCGGTGCCTTCTCGGGCATCACCGCGGCCTACATCCTCGGCATGTCGCGCGCGCTCGGCGAGACCATGGTGCTCGCCATCGCCGCCGGCCAGAACCCCAACCTCACCTTCGACCCGCGCGAGGGGGCGGCCACCATCACCGCCTACATCGTCCAGATGAGCCTGGGCGACCTGCCCTACGGCTCGCTCGCCTACCAGACGATCTTCGCCGCCGGGCTCACGCTCTTCGTCATCACCCTCATGTTCAACATCCTCGGCTTTTTCCTCCGCCGCCGCTTTCGGGAGGTCTACTGAATGGCCGTATCCGACATGGGTCGCGTCGAGCCGGGCTCCGGCATCCGCCTCGACCCGATGCAGGAAGTTCGCCTCGTCGAGGCGGCGCGTCGCCGCGATCTCGTCTTCACCGGTGTCGGGCTGTTCGTCCTGGTGCTGGCGATGGGCATGCTCGCCGCCCTGATCATCGACCTCCTGGTCGACGGTTTCGCGCATATCGACGGCGCCTTCCTGACGAGCTTCCCGTCCCGGCTGCCGGAGCGCGCGGGCATCCTCTCGGCCTGGGTCGGGACCTGCTTCGTCATGGTCGTGACCGCCGTCGTCGCCGTCCCCCTCGGCGTCATGGCCGGCCTCTACCTGGAGGAATACGCGCCCAAGAACTGGGTGACCGACGTCATCGAGATCAACGTCAGCAACCTCGCCGGGGTGCCGTCGATCGTCTACGGCCTGTTGGCGCTGGGCCTGTTCGTCTACGCCTTCGGGTTCGGCCGCACGATCCTCTCCGCCGGGATGGTGCTGGCGCTGTTGATCCTGCCCGTGGTGATCGTCGCCACGCGCGAGGCCATCCGCAGCATCCCTTTGGAGGTCAGGGAGGGCTCTTACGCGCTCGGCGCCGACCGCTGGCAGACCGTGCGCTTCTACATCGTGCCGGCGGCCCGACCCGGCATCCTCACCGGTGCGATCGTCGGCATGTCGCGGGCGATCGGCGAGACCGCGCCGGTGCTCACCATCGGCGCGCTGACCTTCATCGCCTTTTTGCCGCCGTCGCCCCTCCAGCCCGAGTTCCCCTTCCTCAGCTTCGACTGGCTGACGGCGCCGTTCACGGTGATGCCGATCCAGATGTTCAACTGGATCTCGCGGCCGCAGGCGGCGTTCCACGTCAACGCCGCGGCGACGGGCGTGGTGCTGATGGCGATGACGCTGGGCATGAACGCGATCGCGATTTGGATTCGCTACCGCCTGCGGCGTTGAGTGGGGACGGGCTGATGAACACCGATCCGGCGGGCCGCACGGACGGCCGCGAAGTGAAGGAGGGCCTCATGGACGAGCGTGCAGCCGGTCAGGCGGAGGCGGCCCCAAACGGCCGCTCGGAGGGCGACGACCACGAGGAGGTCCGACAGCGCCGGCGCGACCGCCTCAGCGAAGACGTCAAGGCCGACGTCCGCGATCTCTCCTTCTGGTACGGCGGCTTCCAAGCCCTCAAGCAGGTCGACCTGCCGATCGCCGACAGGCGGGTGACCTCGATCATCGGCGCGTCGGGTTGCGGCAAGAGCACGCTCTTGCGCTGCTTCAACCGAATGCACGACCTCTATACGGGCAACCGGTACGCCGGTGAGATCGTGCTGCTGCCGGACAACGTGAACATCGTCGCGTCCGACCTCGACCCGGCGCTGGTGCGGCTGCGGGTGGGCATGGTGTTCCAAAAGCCCAATCCCTTTCCGAAGTCGGTCTTCGAGAACGTCGCCGCCGGCTTGCGCGTGCGCGGCATCAACAAGCGCAGCGTGCTCGAGCCACGGGTCGAGCAGTCGCTGCGGCAGGCGGCCTTGTGGGACGAGGTCAAGGATCGCCTCAACGCCTCGGCCTACGAGCTCTCCGGCGGCCAGCAGCAGCGGCTGTGCATCGCCCGGACCATCGCCCCCGAGCCCGAGCTGATCCTGCTCGACGAGCCGACCTCGGCGCTCGACCCGATCGCCACCGCCCGCATCGAGCAGCTCGTCGACGAGCTGAGCGCGCTCTACACCATCATCATCGTCACCCACTCGATGCAGCAGGCCGCCCGCATTTCCCAGTATTGCGTGTTCATGCACGAGGGAAATCTCGTCGAGTTCGACCATACCGACACGATGTTCACCAATCCCCGCAAAACCCAGACCCAGGATTACATCGCGGGTCGCTTCGGCTGAGGTCGACCATGACGCACGAGCACATCGTCCACTCCTACGACCAGGACCTCGACGAGCTGGTCAACACCATCTCGGAGATGGGCGGCGTCGCCGAGAACCAGGTGGCCGGCGCGCTCGCGGCGCTCACCCGGGGCGACGCCGACGCCGCCGAGCGCGTCATCGCCGCCGACCCCCGCCTCGACGCGCTCGAGGAGAAGGTCGACCAGATGTCGATCCATCTCTTCGCCAAGCGCCAGCCGATGGCCGAGGATCTGCGGCTCATCGCCATGACGCTCAAGATCTCCAACGATCTCGAGCGCGTCGGCGACTACGCCGCCAGCGTCGCCAAGCGTGCCAAGCGGCTCGACCCCGGCCTGCAGCTCAACGCCGTCGGCTCGCTCGGCCGCATGGGCGCGGTGGTGCAGGAGATGCTCACCGACGTCCTCGACGCCTATATCGAGCGCGACGACCGCCAAGCGATGAGCGTCTGGCACCGCGACGCCGAGGTCGACGACTTCTACGACAGCCTGTTTCGCGAGCTGATCACCTACGTCCTCGAAGACCCACGGACGACCTCGGCCTGCATCGACATGCTGTTCATCGCCAAGAACCTCGAGCGCATCGGCGACCACGCCACCAACATCGCCGAGCGCATCCACTACATCCTGCACGCCGACCGCATCCATCGCGTCAGGAGCGAGCCGGCGTGAAACCCTACATCCTGGTGGTCGAGGACGAGGCGCCGATCCAGGACCTGCTCTCGTACAACCTGGAGAGTAGTGGATTCGAGGTCGCCCAAGCTTTCGATGGAGAGGAGGCGCTGGTCACGATCGCCGAGCGGCTGCCCGACCTCGTCCTCCTGGACTGGATGCTGCCGCATCTCTCCGGCATCGAGGTCTGCCGCCGGCTCAGGCGGCGGCCGCCGACCCAGCGGTTGCCGATCATCATCCTCACCGCCCGCACCGAGGAGCCCGACCGCCTGCGCGGGCTCGACACCGGCGCCGACGACTTCATCGTCAAGCCGTTCTCGGTGGCCGAGGTCATCGCCCGCACCCGCGCCGTGCTGCGCCGGGCGCGCCCTTCGGTCGACGAGCCCGAGCTCGAGGTCGGCGAGCTCAAGATCGACCTCGGCGCCCACCGCGTCTTCCGCGCCGGCCGCGAGGTTCACCTCAGCCCGACCGAGTTCCGCCTGTTGCGCCACCTGATGGAGCACCCGGGCCGGGTGTTCGGCCGGGCGGCGCTCCTGGACGCGGTGTGGGGCATCAATCAGGAGGTCGAGCTTCGCACGGTCGACGCCACCGTGCGGCGGCTGCGCCGTGCCCTCAACGCCGGCGGCGGCCGGGATCTGTTGCGCACCGTGCGGGCGGAAGGCTACGCCCTCGACCGCCCGCCGCAGGAGCACGACGCCGCCCCTCTCGACGTCGGCGACGCCGCCGGCTGAGCGCGTCGCCGCGCGCCCGCTCAGCCGACCTCGATCCCCTCCGGATCATGGCCGGCCGGGCGGCGGCGGACACCCCGGGGCGTCGAGCTCACGGCGCCGCACAAATCATTTGCGATGAAAACGTGGTCGGACCAAATTGCCGCTTGGCACTCGCCGCCCCGCTCGTTAACGCGGCCACCACAAGCCCGAGGGGGGCTCCACCATCTGCTGGGAGAAGGGCATGACCGACGTCGTCATCGTCAGCGCGGTCCGGACCGCCGTCGGTTCGTTCAACGGCACGCTCGCCAATGTGCCGGCGCACGAACTGGGCAGCACCGTCATCAAGAGCGCTTTGGAGCGCGCTCAGATCGAGCCGCGGGAAGTCTCCGAGGTCATGTTGGGCCAGATCCTGAACGCCAACCAGGGCCCCAACCCGGCCCGGCAGGCGTCGCTCGGTGCCGGCATGCCGGTCGAGACCCCCGCCTACGGCGTCAACATGCTGTGCGGCTCGGGCCTCAAGACGGTCGCCATGGCGGTGCAGGCGATCAACGAGGGCGACAGCTCGATCGTCGTCGCCGGCGGCCAGGAGAGCATGAGCATGGCGCCCCACGCCGCGCATCTCCGCGCCGGCCAGAAGATGGGCGATCTCAAGTTCGTCGACACCATGCTCAAGGACGCCCTGATGGATCCGTTCTGCGGCTACCACATGGGTGGCACCGCCGAGAACATCGCCGAGAAGTGGCAGATCACCAAGGACGAGCAGGACACCTTCGCCACCGCCTCGCAGAACAAGGCCGAAGCGGCGATCACCGGCGGCAAGTTCAAGGACGAAATCATCCCCTACACCATCAAGACGCGCAAGGGCGAGACGGTGTTCGACACCGACGAGTTCCCGCGCATGGGCGTCACCAAGGAGAACATCGCGAAGATCCCGGCGGCCTTCAAGAAGGACGGGACGGTGACCGCGGGCAACGCCTCGGGCATCAACGACGGCGCCGCGGCGCTGGTGGTGATGAGCGCCGACGAGGCCGCCAAGCGCGGGCTCACCCCGCTCGCCCACATCCGCTCCTGGGCACAGGCGGGCGTGCCGCCGGAGATCATGGGCACGGGTCCGATCCCGGCATCGAAGAAGGCGCTCGAGAAGGCCGGCTGGAAGGCCGACGATCTCGACCTGATCGAGGCCAACGAGGCCTTCGCGGCGCAGGCGATCTCGGTCAACCGCGAGCTCGGCTGGGACACCGACAAGGTCAACGTCAACGGCGGCGCCATCGCCCTCGGCCATCCGGTCGGCATGTCCGGCGCGCGCATCCTGACCACGCTGCTCTACGAGATGCAGAAGCGCGACTCCAAGAAGGCGCTCGCCACGCTCTGCATCGGCGGTGGCATGGGCATCGCGATGTGCGTCGAGCGCTGAGCTCGCGACCGCGCGCGGCTCGAACGGGGCGGGTGCCGCGGCACCCGCCCTTTTTACTGAGGAACTCCGCCCTTGCACCCCTGGCTTCTCGCCGCCGCCTGGTGGCGGCTGCAACTCGATGCGCTCACGCTGGCGGGCACCGCCCCGATCGTGGTCGCCCACCGCTTCGCCAAGCTCGGTTTCGGCTGGCACGAGCCGGGCTTCCTCGACGATCCCGAATGGCGCCGGATGGTCGACGAGAAGATCGAGGCGGCGACGGAGGCCAGCGGTCACGCCGCCCGCTGGTGGCTCCACGCCGTCGAGCACCCCTTCGATCTGCACCGCGGTCTGGTCGCGACGCGGCGGGCGCTGCGGCCCTTCGGCCGCCGGGTGACGACCAACGCGCACCGGCTCGGCGGCTGAGGCCCGGTCCGGGTCGCGCGACGCGGCGTTGACGTTCGCCGGTGGCGAGCCGAGCGGCGAGGCGGACCGCACCGCCCGGCGCTTCGTCACCCACGCCGTCGAGCCCCCACCGTCGCCCGGCGCGGCGAGACGGAAACGGTGGCGCCGGTGCGCGCTCGCCCACCAACCTCAGGACGAATCGGGCAATTGCCCGTACCGCACCCATCGCTTTTGCTCGATGCGTCGAGAGGGGAGGGCACGCCGACACCCCGCGTTTCGACGCCGCGTCGCGGGCGCCGAGCGCGGACGCGCTCGGGCCGGTGCCGCCCCTCGCCGATCGCAACACCGAACGCCCGCATCGGCGGGCGAGATCGAGGGAGGAACACGCGATCATGATGCGTGAACAGCGCCGTTGCGGCGCGCTCGTTGCCGCCGTCGTCCTGTCCGTGCAGGCCGCACCGGCCGTCGCCGCCGACGCCATTCCGGTCGGCCAGCTCGTCGCGCGCACCGGCGCCACCGCGCCCGTCGCCAGCGTCTACGGCCAGGGCGTCGCCGACGCCGTCGCCCACATCAACGCCGCCGGCGGCATCGACGACCGGTCGATCGAACTCGCCACGGTCGATTACGGCTACGACGCCACCGAGGCCATCCGCACCTACAAGCGCTGGCGCGAGACGCTGGAGCCGGTGGCGATACAGGGCTGGGGCACCGCCGATACCGAGGCGCTGGTCGACCTGGTGACCGAGGACGAGACCGTCTTCATGTCGGGCTCGGCCTCCGGCCATCTGACCGACCCGACCGGCCGCTCGCCCTGGACCAGCACGCCGGCGCCGTTCAACTTCTTCTACGGCCCGTCCTACTCCGACGGCTGTCGCGCCCTGGTGCAGTACGCCGCCGAGGAATGGCGCCGCACCGCCACCGCCCAGCGCTCCTCGACGTTCCTGGGCGATCTCTACCGCCCCAAATTCGCCTATCTCGGCGACAACCATCCCTTTCCGAACTCGCCGCGCGCCGCCTGCATCGACTACGCCCGCGACCTCGGCTTCGAGATCGTGCCGCCGATTCGGTATTCGCTGACGCCGAGCGACTTCACCGCCCAGTGCCGCTCGCTCGAGCGCTCGGGCGCCGACTTCGCGTTCCTCGCCAACACCAGCGAATCGAACGTCCGCCTCCTCGAGGACTGCGCCAATCTCGGCGTCGCGACGCAGTTCTTGACCAACGTCTACGGCTGGGACCAAGGCGCCGCCACCGCCGCGGGCGACGCCGGCAACGGCGTGGTGTGGGTGGTCACCGTGGCGCGCTGGGGCGAGGACGTCCCCGGCATGGCGACGCTGCGCGAGGTGTCCTCGCAGTCCGATCCGAGCGGCGAGCGCTCGCGTCCGGTGCACTACGTCCGCGGCGTCTGCGCGGCGTTCTTCATGCGCGACGCCATGGCCCGCGCCGCCGCCGAGGGCGAGATGACCGGGGCCGCGATCAAGGCCGGCTTCGAGAGCATGCGCGACCACGTGCCGGAGGGGTTGCAGGGCGTCTGCCTGCCGAGCAGTTGGACGGGCACCGATCACCGCGGCACCACCACCGTGAAGCTCTACCGCAGCCACCACAATTTCGGCACGACCACGGCCGAGCAGGTCTACACCACCACGATGCCGCTTCGCCCCGATTGGCTCGGCTGGTGAGCCCCGCATCCGCCACGATCCCCCGGCGGCCGCGCGGCCGGCCGCTCAGCCCGCGACGCGAGGTAGCGATAGATGAACGAGGTCACGACCACCCACGCCTTCGAGCCCGGTGAGGCCGCCGTGCCCCAGACCTTCAAGCTCGCCGACGGCACCGCCAACCCGGCGCCGCTCGGGTTGCTGGCCTTCGGGCTGACGACGGTGCTGTTGAGCATGCACAACGCCGGCCTGTTCGGCCTCGACGCCATGATCCTGGCGATGGCCGTATTCTACGGCGGCATCGCCCAGATCTTCGCCGGCGCCTTCGAATGGCGCAAGAACAACACCTTCGCCGCCACCGCCTTCATCAGCTACGGTTTCTTCTGGTTGACCCTCGCGGGCATCATCACCTTCCCCACCCTCGGCCTCGCCGAACCGCCGAGCCAGCGCGCGATGGCGGCCTATCTCGGCATGTGGGGGCTGTTGTCGTTCGTGATGTTCATCGGGACGTTCCGCCTCAATCGCGCGCTCCAGCTCACCTTCTTCCTCTTGACCTTGGCCTTCACGCTCTTGGCGATCGGCGACCTTCTCGGTAACCCGACGATCACGACGATCGCCGGCTGGGAGGGGATCTTGCTCGGCTTCTGCGCGATCTACACCGGCCTGGCGCAGGTCATCAACGAGGTCTACGGCCGGGTGATCATGCCCCTCGGCGTGGTCGCGAAGTGAACGCGAGCCGCCTCGCCTAGTGGTGCGAGTTCCACGGAAGAGTCATCCCGTGGAACGTCTTGCGCACCACCAAGTCTTTGAACTTCTGGGCCGACCGACCGAAACGCTCGGGAACCGAGCGTTCCGGTCGGACCACGAGATCGCCGTGCGCCG
>CAZCVH010000066.1:0-9962 GCA_964502115.1 uncultured Geminicoccaceae bacterium | reverse complement strand
TCCGGGACCAACGCCCGTGGCAAAGCGCTTGACCAGCAACACAGTCACTCAGGCGACCCCGGCCACCGCCCGCGCGGTCGCCGGCGCCGGCAGCGGGCGGTGCTCGCGCACCGAGGCGCTGAACCACGCGAGCTCGCCGGCGTCGAAGTCGACGGTGATGCAGCTGGGCTCGTGGCCGTGCTGGCGGCCGGGGTTGAGGCAGACGGTGTCGCCGAGGCGGTCCCACCAGCTGCCCTCGCTGCGGAACGGGGCGTCGTGGATGTGACCGGAGACCACGAGCTGCGGCCGGTGGCGGCGGATCTTGTCGGCGAGCGCGGCCGAGCCGCCCACCGCCGGACCCTTGGCGCCGCAGCCGACGCGGCTGCCGGCGGGCGGGGCGTGGTGGACCCAGATCCGGGTCAGGCCGGGCAGCTCGTGGGCGGCACCGTGGGGCAAGGGGGCGGCCTCGCCCGCCCGCCACGGCCACAACGTCACCGCGACGCCGTTCCAGGCGACGGTATTGCCGTCGACGAACAGATGATGGCCCGCGATCTCGCGCAGCCACGCCACCTCGCCGTCGTCGTCGACGTCGTGGTTGCCGCTGGCGACGAGCAGCGGCGCACGCGCCGCGATCAGCCTGAGCGCCTCCTGCATCGTGCGGCGTTGCTTGGCGAGCGGGGCGTGGCCGGTGAGGTCGAGGAGGTCGCCGGCGAGGATCACCGCGTCGTAGCGGCCGGCTTCCGCCTCCAGCCACGCCATCTGGCGCAAGTTGTAGTGAATATCCCCCGCCAGCAGCAATCGCATCTCGAACCGCCTCCCTGTTACGCCGTTGGTATAGCGGTCTCGCAGTCGCTTGCCAAATCAATATCGAGTCATGCTGCACTGCGGCAAGACGGCCGAAATGATGCGGCGCGGCATCGCACAGTCCTCGAGGAAAGCCCCAGCTGCCCCATTTGCCACCCACCCGCTGCCGGGTGGCGCCGAGGGGCGTGTGCCAAGTCTCAGTGGGCGACGACGACGAGATCGAGCGGGGCGCCGACGCCGGCGACCCGGCGGCCGTCGAGCCGCGCCAGCGGTCGCGCGGCGGCGAAGCCCTCGGCCTCGGCGCGGGCGAGGCAGGCGGCGGTGGTGAGCGCGCGCGTGCCCTCGCTCTTGTTGTGCTTCTCGAGCTTGGCGGCGAGGTTCACGGCCTCGCCGATGACGGTGTATTCGAGGCGGTTGGCGTGGCCGAGGGCGGCGAAGACCACCGGCCCGGCGTTGACCGCGCCGTTGACGACCAGGCCCTCGCCGGTGCCGGCGGACCAGCGCGCCGCCTCCGCCATCACGGCGTCGAGCGCCCGCAGGGCGTCGCGGCCGGCGGTGGGCGAGGGCGTGACGGCGCCGAAGGTCACCATGACGCCGTCGCCGAGGAACTTGTCGACGACGCCACCCTGCGCGCGGATCAGCGGGATGGCGCGGGCGTGGAACGAGGTCAGGCGCTCGACCACGGCGTCGGGCGGATGCGTGCCCGAGAAGGCGGTGAAGCCGCGGATGTCGAGCATCAAGATCGCGGCGTCGCGGGCCTCGGCCCGGCCGGCGACGACCTCGTCCTCGGCGTCGATCACCGCCTCGGCGACGCCCTCGGAGAGAAAGCGGCGGAGATCGCGCCCCGCCGCCTCCTCGCGCACGGCGGTCATCAGCGTGCTGCGGCCGCGCCAGACGGCGAGGCTCAAGACGCCCGTCACCACCGCGATGGTCACCACCTTGTCGAACTCGGCGCCGATCAGGATGTAGGGCCCGCTCAGATACTCCACGAAGTTGCGGGTGATCATCTCGGGCCCGCCGACCGCGAGCGCGTAGGCGACGAGACCGACCCAGCCCACCGCCGCGAAGGCGCCCATCGACGCCACGAAGCGGGCGTCGAAGCGCAACGCCCGCACCGCGATGAAGACGAAGATGTAGATGAAGGTCGGCACTTTCAGCGAGAAGCCGGCGGGCTGGCCGTAGTCGAGGTGAAAGGTCCAGATCAGCGCCCACAGCATGGTGACGTCGACGAGCATCGACAGCACCAGGAACCAGCCGGGCATGAAGCCGCGGTGGGTCAGCCACAGGCGCAGCAGCGTGAACAGGGCGTAAGGCGCCAGCACCACCGGCACCGGCTCGAACATGGTCGCTCCGGCGTCCGGCGGGCGCGGGGCGACGAAGTAGAGCGCGCCGAAGACGGTGAGGATGGCGAGCTGCACCCAGGTGATCAGGCGCTCGCTCTTCTCCTCCTCGGCGTCGATCAGGCGCTGGACCCGCGCCGGCAGCCGGGTCGCCTGCTCGCTCCGCCCCAGATGGGCGAACAGGCTGGTGGGAAGCAGGCGGCGCAAGCTCACCTCAAAGGAAGCGTTGCAGGTCGAGCGAGCTCTCCCGCCCGACCTTGTCGGCGTGGGCGTCGAGCCAGGTCTCGGCGCGCCGGCGCCCCAGCTCGAACAGCCAGCGCAGAAAGCTACGCTCGGCATTGTGCTTGGAGGACACGGTGAACTGCGCCAGCTCGTCCTCGGCCTCGATGGCGTGCATCTTGAGGCGCTTGTAGCGGTCGATGTCGAGCCGGCCCTCGTCGATCAGCCGGGTGACGAAGGCGATGGTGCGCAGCTCGCGCATCAACGAGCTGTTGAAGCTGACCTCGTTGACCCGGTCGATGATGTCGTGGGCGCGCTTGGGCACCGCGTCGATGTTCATCGGATTGATCTGGACGATCAGGACGTCGGAGCTCGCGGTGTCGTAGATCAGCGGAAAGATCGGCGGGTTGCCCATGTAGCCGCCGTCCCAATAGGCCTCGCCGTCGATCTCGACGGCGTGGAACAGCGTGGGCAGGCAGGCCGAGGCGAGCGCGGCGTCGGGGCTGATGGCGTAGCCCTGGAAGACGTGGATCTTGCACGTCTTCACGTTGGTCGCGCACAGGAAGAGCTTGACGACCTCGTGCGCGCACCGGTCGCCGAGCCAGTCGAAATCGACCACCTCGCACAGCACGTCGCGCAACGGGTTCATGTTCAGCGGATTGAACTCGTAAGGCGAGAACATCCGCGTCAGGTTGTCGAAGGCGATCCAGCTCGGCGAGAAATCCATGTTGCCGACGCTGAGCCAGCGATCCAGCGGGCTGGGCTTGATCGGCGACAGCGCCGCCGCGGCGGCCACCTTGTCCCAGAACTCCGCCAGGCTCGCGCGCGCGCCGGCGGCGCCGCCACGGGCGAGGCCGTAGGCCAGCACCGCGGCGTTCATCGCGCCGGCGCTGGTGCCGGAGATGCCCTCGATCTCGAACCGGTCGTCCTCCAACAGCCGGTCGAGCACCCCCCAGGTGAAGGCGCCGTGGGCGCCGCCGCCCTGCAGCGCCAAGTTGATCTTCGGTCGGGTCGCGCTCACCGCCGCCGCCTACTGCGCGGTCCAGCCGCCGTCCATCGCGAAGGCCTGGCCGCGGATCTCGTCGCCGCCGGGCGAGCACAAGAAAACGGCCAAATCGCCCAGCTGCTCGGAGGTGACGAAGCGCTTGCTCGGCTGCTTCTCGGCGAGCATTTCCTCGGCCTCGTCCTCGAAGCTGGTGCCCTTGTCCTCGGCGCGGGCCTTGATCTGGGCCTCGACCAGCGGGGTGAGGACCCAGCCGGGGCAGATGGCGTTGCAGGTCACGCCGGTCTCGGCGCTCTCCAGCGCCACCACCTTGGTGAGCCCGACGATGGCGTGCTTGGCGGCGACGTAGGCCGCCTTTTTGGGGCTGGCGACGAGGCCGTGGGCGGAGGCGATGTTGATGATGCGACCCCAGTTGCGCTCGTACATCTGCGGGATCGCCGCCTTGATGCCGTGGAAGACGGCGGACTGGTTGATGGCGATGATCTTGTCCCACTTGTCGTCGGGAAAGTCCTGCACGGCGTCGGTGTGCTGGATGCCGGCGTTGTTGACCAGCACGTCGATCCCACCGAGCTCGGCGTTCGTCGCCTCGATCAGCTCGCGCACGCCGGCGGCCGTCGCGAGGTCGGCGCCGCTATAGGCCACGCGGACGTCGTGGGCGGTGGCCATGCGGTGGCGGATCTCCTCGATCTCGGCGGCGTCGCCGAAACCGTTGAGCATGACGTCGGCCCCCGCGCTCGCCAGCGCGCGGGCGATCCCGAGGCCGATGCCGCTCGTCGAGCCGGTCACGACCGCCACCTTGTCTTTCAACATCAACCGTCCTCCTCTACTCAGCCGACGGGCGACGCCGGCTGTTTGGCACCGCCGCGCCCGCTCGGCAACGCATAGTCGCATGGGGAGAGCGCACCGTGGCGAGAGCGGTTCCAGGCGCGGCGTCGGCGGGCGACACCGGCGCGGAACGGCCCGGCGACGCGGCCCTCCTCGCCCGCCTGCGGGCCGGCGACGAGGCCGCCTTCGCCGAACTGGTGCGCACCCACGGCGGCCGCATGCTGGCCGTGGCCCGACGCTATCTCGACAGCGAGGACGCCGCCCAGGACTGCGTCCAGGAGGCCTTCATCGCCGCCTTCAAGGCGGTGGACCGCTTCGAGGGCCGCAGCTCGCTCGCCACCTGGCTGCATCGCATCACCGTCAACGCCGCGCTGCAGGTGCTGCGCCGGCGCAGCCACAAGGATGAAGTTCCGATCGAGCCGTGGCTGGCCAGCTTCGACGAGGACGGTCTTCGCCAGGGGCCGAGCGAGGTCACCGCCGCCGGGGCCGAGGAGCTGCTCGCCCGCGACGACGTCCGCGCCGAGGTCCGCGCCGCCATCGACCGGCTGCCCGCGAGCTATCGTAACGTCCTCCTGCTGCGCGACATCGAAGGCCTGTCGATCAAGGAGGTCGCTCAAATGCTGGAGCTCACCGAGAACAACGCCAAGGTGCGCCTGCACCGTGCCCGCACCGCGCTCAAAAAGCAGCTCGAGCCGCTGTTGAACGCGGGGGCGCTGTGATGGGCCTCGGGCGCCTGCGGCGGCGGGTGAAAGCGGTGATCATGCGGCGCGCGCCCGGCATGATCACCTGCGCCGAGTTCGAGAGCTTCGTCGTCGACCATTACGAGGGCGGCCTGAGCGAGCCCGAGCGTCGCCGCTTCGAGCGGCACATGGCGATGTGCCCGCCGTGTCGGGTCAGCTGGGAGAGCTACCGCAAGGCGGTGGCGCTGGGCCGCGGCGTTTTCGCCGAGGAGGACCGCGACGCGCCGGCGCCGGTGGACGAGGGGCTGGTCGCCGCCGTGCTCGCCGCCCGCCGGGGCGAGTGACGAACGAAGGCGGCGCGGGCGGAGGGCCGCCCGGCTGGTGAGGGGGAAGGGACATGAGGACAGGGTTTGCGGTGCTGGTGGCGGCGGCGGCCGGCTGGAGCGGCGGGGCGGTGCCGGCGACGCAGGCGGCACCGGCGGCGTCGCTCACCATCCTGCACAACAACGACGGCGAATCGGCGCTGTTGCCGTTCGACGATCCGGCCGACCACGGTGGCATCGCGCGCGCGGTGACCGCGGTGGACCAGCTGCGCGCCCTCGCCCGCGACGATGGCCGCGACGTGCTGGTGCTCTCCTCGGGCGACAATTTCCTCGCCGGGCTCGCCCGCGAGGCCGCGGCCCGCGCCGGTGTCGACTACGACGCCCGCGCGCTCGCGCTCGTCGGCTACGACGCCGTCGCGCTCGGCAATCACGACTTCGATTTCGGTCCCGCCGCGCTCGCCGACTTCATCGGCTACGCGGAGGAGGGGCGCGCGCTCTTCGCCGACACGCCCTTTCTCGCCGCCAATCTCGATTTCGCCGACGAGCCGACGCTCGCAGGACTCGCGGACGCGGGCCGGATCGTCGCCGGCACCGTGGTGCGCCGCGGCGACGAGGCCTACGGCGTCATCGGCGGTCTCACCGAGCGGCTGCCGCAGATCTCCAGCCCCGGCGCGGTGACGGTGACCGACGTCGGCGCGGCGGTGCGCGCCGAGGTCGAGCGGCTCGCCGCGGCCGGTGTGACCAAGACCATCCTGATCAGCCACCTCCAGGGCCTCGGCCACGATCTCGACATCCTCACCGGCGAAGGGCTCGGCGTCGACATCGTCATCGCCGGTGGCGGTGGCGGCCTCATGATCGACCACCGCAAGCTCGATCCCGCGACCGGCGAGGACGTCTTCGGCAACGCGCCACTGGACGTGCCGGCGGGGGCCGAGCCCGCCGGCGGCGATCCGCGCGACACCTACCCCTTGCGCGTGGTCGAGCCCGACGGCCGCGTCGTCTACGTCGTGACCACCACCGGCAACTACCAGTACTGGGGCCGGCTCGAGGTCGAGTTCGACGCCGCCGGCGAGGTCACGGCGGTCGGCGGCGACCCGGTGACGGTGGGCCCGGCCTTCGCCGAGAACCCGGCGGCGGTGGAGACGATCGCCGCGCCGGTGGCCGAGCGCGTCGACGCCATCGCCAGCGAGCTGGTGGGGGTCAGCGAGGTCATCCTCACCAACGACCGCAGCCCCGGCAAGCGGGTCGAGGAGGTCAATCTCGGCAACCTCGTCGCCGACGCCTTCGTCTGGCAGGCGAAGCGGCTGCTCGGCGACGCGCTCGCCGGCAAGGCGGTCGTCGGCCTGCAGAACGGCGGCGGCATCCGCGGCGGCGACACCGACCTGCCGGCGGGCGAGATCACCCGCGCCGACACGCTCGATCTGTTGCCGTTTCCCAATTTCCTGGCGTGGAGCGACGCGCTCGACGCCGCCGACCTCGTCGCCGTGCTCGAGCACGGCGTCTCGGCGGTCGAGGACGCCGACGGCCGCTTCCTGCAGGTCGCGGGCGTCAGCTTCACCTACGACCCGAACGCGGCGCCGGGCGAGCGGGTCCAGGAGGTCCGCCTCGCCGACGGCGCGGTGCTCTTCGACCGGGCCGCGGGCGGGCTCCGGCCCGCCGCCGCCGAGGTCGACCTCGCCGTCGTCACCAACAGCTTCACCGCCGCCGGCGGCGACGGCTTCGACGTGCTGGCCGCGGCCCCCTTCGCCGATCTCGGCGCCACCTACGAGCAGCCGCTGGTGACCTACATCGAGGCGGCGCTGGCGGGGCGCATCACCGCCGCGGCCTATCCCGAGGGCGGCGAGGGCCGCATCCGCGTCACCGCGGGGGGCGGTTGACGAGGTCGATGCCGGGGCCAGCAGCGCTACCGCAAGGGCGATCGAGCCGCCCGCGCTCGCGCGGGCCCGCGACGGTGGCGAGCGAACTCATCGCACCCGCCAGCGCAGCTCCTCACCGGCGAAGAGGGGCCGCAGCTCGTCCACGCCGTCGATCGCGACGCGCTCGGGCACGGCCCAGGGCACCTCTTCGAGCGTGACGGTGCCGGGGTTGGGTGCGAGGCCGTAGAAGCGGTGCCCGAAGCGCGCGGCGAAGTCGGCGAGACGTTCGAGGCCGCCGATCTCGTCGAAGGCGGTGGCGTAGGCCTCGAGCGCCACCGGCGCCGAGAACACCCCCGCACAGCCGCAGGCGGTCTCCTTGGTGCGGCGCGTGTGCGGGGCGCTGTCGGTGCCGAGGAAGAACTTGGGCGAGCCGGCGGCGACGACGCGGCGAAGGGCGTCGCGGTCGCGCCGGCGTTTGAGGATCGGCAGGCAGTAGAGATGCGGGCGGACGCCGCCCACCAGCATGGCGTTGCGCTCGAAGAGCAGGTGCTGCGGGGTGATCGTGGCGGCGAGGCGCCGATCCTCGCTCTCGACGAAGGCGACCGCGTGGGCGGTGGTGACGTGCTCGAGCACGATGCGCAGTTCGGGGAAGTCGCGCAGCAAGGGCGTCAGCACCTCGTCGACGAAGACGGCCTCGCGGTCGAAGATGTCGACGTCGGCGCGGGTCACCTCGCCGTGGAGGCAGAGCACCATGTCGAGCCGCTGCATGCGCTCGAAGACCGGGGCGAGGGCGCGGATGTCCGTCACACCGGCGGCCGAGTTGGTGGTGGCGTGCGCCGGGTAGAGCTTGGCGGCGGTGAACACACCCTCGGCGACGCCGCGCGCGAGGTCGTCGGGGTCGGTGGCGTCGGTGAGATAGGCCGTCATCAGCGGGGTGAAGGTGGCGCCCGCGGGCAAGGCCGCGGTGATCCGCTCGCGGTAGGCGAGGGCATCGGCGGTGGTCACCACCGGCGGCGTCAGGTTCGGCATGACGATGGCGCGGGCGAAGACGCGCGCGGTATAGGGCAGCACGGCGCGCATGACCGCGTCGTCGCGCAGATGGAGGTGGAGGTCGTCGGGGGTCGGCAGGGTCAGCGTGCGCGGCATCGTCGTCTCCTCGCGGGCCACGCTGCGGGCTCGCCGGCGGCGACGCCACTGGCCTTAAGGCGCGCGCCGCGCTACGGCTCGGCGCCGTTTCGACATCACGGCCGCGCCCGCCATGACCGCCGAGTCCGCCCGCTCCGTCGCCCACTACCTGCTCGAGGTCGACGCCTTCGGCTTTCGGCCCGACCGTCCGGTGAGGACGCCGTCGGGGCGGGCGACGCCGGTGACGCTCGACGCCGGCCCGGTGATCGCCCACCCGCGCCTGCGGCGGCGGTTGGTGGCCGTGGCGGTCGACCGCCTGGCCGCGGCCTCGGGCGTCGAGGCCTTCGACGCCGTCGCCGGCGCCGAGTTGCGCGGCCTGCCGCTGGCGGCGTGGCTGGCGGATGCGCTGGCGTTGCCGATGGTCTACGTCCGCAAACAGCCCAAGGGCTTCGGCCGCAACGCCGCGATCGAGGGTCGGCTCACCGAGGGCGCGCGGGTGCTGCTGGTCGACGACGTCGCCACCGACGGCGGCTCCAAGCTCGCCTTCGTCGACGCCCTGCGCGCCGCCGGCGGGCGCGTCGAGCACGCCCTCGTCGTCTGCGCCGCCGCGATCTGGCCCGAGAGCGAGCGCGCGCTGCGCGAGGCCGGGCTGTCGCTGCACGCGCTCACCACCTGGCCCGACCTCGCCGTCGCGGCGCGCGAGCGCGCGGTGCTGCCGGCCGACCTCCTCGACGAGATCGACGCCTATCTGAGCGATCCGGCGGCGTGGGAGGAGCGCGCCGCGACGACGGATTGACTGTCCCGGCGACGTCTGCCGCACGGTTGCGCAGCCGCACAAGCCTTCCGCCTATTCGTTGTGCAAGCCTTAGCCGGATCGCCGGTCTCAGCGGAGCTGCGCGCGAGGTGCAGGTGTTGGCACGGTTCTCGCAAGCCCTCGGGTGACCCTGTGAAGGGTGCCACCCAGCAGGAGCTCCGCGGCTCCTTTTCGACCCGTCGGCACACCTCCCTGCCGGCGGGTCTTTTTTCATCGCACCCCCGTCATCGGATCCTACCATCGCGCTCCGTCATCGCGCTCCGGCGGCACCCTCGCCGACCGCCGCGCCGACGCGGCGCCACTCGGGACGATCCAGCCGGCCCTGCGCGATCAGCCCGTCCGCTCCCCGGGTGGTGGGCACGCGTAACCGGGCCGCGAGGCGGTCGGCGAACAGATCCACCACACCGGTGAGCTCGACCGGCCCGGCGTCGAGCGCGGCGAGGTCGCTTCGGCCCGCCTCCAGCTCGAGGTCGCCGGCGAGCGTGAGCGCCGGCAGCGCGATCACGCCGCCCCGGACGCCGCGATGGCGGCTCGGGCCGAGCGTGCCCTCGACCGCGAGGGTGCCGTCGAGCGCGGCGGCGAGCTCGCCGGGCGTGGTGCCACGGCTGCGCAGGGCGCCTTCAAGCGCGACCTCGCCACCGCCGAGCCATCCCAGCCCGAGCGCGGTCGGCACCGCCGCCGCAGCGTCGTCGCCGAGCGCGCCCGCGAGTTCGACACGGACGCCGCGCTCGCCGCGGCGGACGGTGCCGTCGAGCCGGTAGCGGCGCACCGGGTCGGTCCACGTCAAGGTCTCGAGTCGGAGTTCCTCGGCCGTGCCGGTGAGCGCGAGCTCGAGGGCGGCGGCGTCGCCCGCGCCGGCGACGAGATCCGGAGCGTCGAGCTCGAACGCGAACGGCTCCGGCCACCGCGTCGCGAGCGGCGGGCCCGCCGGCCAGTCGCCCTGCACCCGCGCACGCCAGCGCTCCAGGTCGGCGGGCCAGGCGGCGAGCGCGGT
>CAZCVH010000065.1:0-10029 GCA_964502115.1 uncultured Geminicoccaceae bacterium | reverse complement strand
CTGCGGCCGGGCTCGGCCCCGCGGGTTGGTCGGCTTGCCCGCTGCGTTGTTCATCACGAGATCCACAACATTAACTTTCACTAGAAGACCGCGAATGAAACTTAGGGTTTCCACGATCGGTGACACACCGGAGCCGGGCTCCAACGGACGACGGCCGGTTCTCGGCCGATCACGCAACTACGACGCTTAGCACGTAAAAGTTGGTTATGTTTGGTTAACACACGCATAGCCGCTGCATCATGGTATTTCGACTATAACGTTAGCGCGACAGTGTTTGCGGAGGTGTCGACACCGCCGAGTTGCAATCTAGAAAACTCTATTTCCGGCAACGCGTTACCGCACTGCGAAAGGATTTGTCACCGACGCGACAGTCGTTCCCCGTGGACGCCGGTCGCGGCCGCCCCGCGCGGGCGCGGCCGGTCGCCGCCACCGCGCGGGGCGGGTTGACTCGGCAGGGATCGGGCGGCGGATTATCGGCCGCTATCGCAAGGTCGGCGTCGCTGCCGAATTGCGGAGCCTCGACGACGGCGCAGGTGCCCGGCGGTAGCCGAGCGGTGGAGACGGCGATGAATGTCAAGGTGGAAATCGAACGGCGATTGCGCGCGGCGCTCGCCCCGCAGCGGTTGGAGGTGATCGACGAAAGCGACGACCACCGCGGCCATACCGGACACCTTCCCGGTACGCCGACCCACTTTCGCGTGCTGGTGCGGGCGGAGACGCTCGCCGGTCTCGGGCGGTTGGAGCGCCAGCGCGAGGTCTACGCCGCCGTCGGCGATCTCATGGGCGACCCGGTCCACGCCCTCGCCATCGACGCCGCCGGACCGGAGCAAGCCGACCGCACCGCCGGCCAGGGCTGAGCCCTCGACGTGCGATCGCCACGCTCGGCTCGCGAGCGTGGCGAGCGGTCGACCCACCAGGTCGACGACTTGGGGGTGCGCAAGAGGTGCGGTGGAAAACGCTTAAGTTGAACTGGCCCGATCAGGTCTCGGGGTCGGTGCGGCCGGTGTACCAGGCCGGGTAGTGCTCGCGGACGACCGGCCCGTCCCGGCGCAAGGCGTGGCAACTGTCGAGATGGCCGGGCGGGCGGTCGGGATCGGGCGCCGTCCGCTCGCGCAGCGGCACCACCGTCTGCATCGCCGTCGTCGCCAACGGCGCCAACAGCTCGACCAGATGGGTGCAGCCCTGTACCCCGCCGACGCGCTTGGCGACGTCGCGGCGCCAGCCCGCCCCGATCGTCAGCCCCTCCAGCTTACGGAAGGCCGGGGTGATCGCGTCGCAGACCGGAAAGGGCGCGGCGTCGGTGACCGCGGTCACGGCGACGACGGTGAGCTCGGCGTCGACCGTGAGCCTGAGCCACATGTCGTGGATCGGCGTGCCGGGCTCGAGCCGCCCCCGCCAACGGTTGTCGACGGCGTAGCCCTTGGTGTCGGTGAGCCGGGCCTCGATGTCGAACAGCCCGTCGGCCCGGCGGTAACCGCGCAGGTCGATGGCGCGGCGGTGCAGCGGTTCGCGCTCGACCGGGGGTGGCAGCGGCACGGTTCAGGCGGCGTCCTTGAACTGGTTGATGCTCTTGGACACGATCCGGCGCGCCTCGTCCCCATCTAGCCAGCTGCCGACCCGGGTCCACTTGTTGGGTTCCAAGTCCTTATAGTGTTCGAAGAAGTGCTGGATCCGCTGCAGTTCGATCTCGGCGAGATCGCTGTAGCTGTAGACTTTGTCGTAGAGCGAGGAAATCTTCGGCACCGGGACCGCCAGCAGCTTCTCGTCGTGGCCGGCGTCGTCCTCCAGCTCGAGCACGCCGATCGGCCGGGAACTCACGACACAGCCCGGCACCAGCGGCATCTCCCCGACCAGCAGCACGTCGACCGGATCGCCGTCGTCGTAGAGCGTGTTCGGGATGAAGCCGTAGTTCGCCGGGTAGAACATCGAGGTGTAGAGGTAGCGATCGACGAAGATCGCCCCGCTCGCCTTGTCGAATTCGTACTTGATCGGATCGGCGCGGAGCGGTACCTCGATCAGTACGTTGACTTCCTCCGGCGGATTATTGCCGGGCGAGATCTTGGTGATGTCCATCGACGGCTCTCTCGGGAGGTTCAGGGCCAAGCGGCGAGCGGTGGCAGCGACATCAACACCGCGTCGGGGTTGCCACCGGTCTCGAGCCCGAACCGTGTACCACGGTCGTAAACGAGGTTGAACTCCACGTATCGGCCACGCCGCATCAACTGGTGCGCCCGCTCGTCGTCGGACCAGGGGCGCGCCATCTTGGCGGCCACGAGGCGCGGATAGATTTCGAGAAAGGCCTCGCCGACGGCGCGGGTGAAGGCGAAGCCGCGCTCGGGATCGCCGGTGAGCTCGTCGTAGAAGATGCCGCCGACGCCGCGCGCCTCGCCGCGGTGCGGCAGGTAGAAATAGTCGTCGGCCCACGCCTTGAAGCGGGGATAGGCCTCCGGTCCCCAGACCGCGCAGGCCTGCGCCAGCCGGGCGTGGAAGGCCGCGGTCTCGGCGTCGTCGGCGACGATCGGGTTGAGGTCGGCGCCGCCGCCGAACCACGCCTCGGTGGTGACGATGTGGCGCGTGTTCATGTGCGCCGGCGGCACGTGCGGGTTGCGCGGGTGCGCCACCAGCGAGATGCCCGAGGCCCAAAAGCGCCGATCCTCGCCGGCGCCGCGGACACGGTCGGCGAAGTCGGGCTCGAAGCGGCCCCAGACCGTGGAGACGTTGACGCCGACCTTCTCGAAGACGCGCCCTTCGCGCATCAGCCCCATGACCCCGCCGCCGCCACCGCCACGGCGCCAGGGCCGGCGCTCGAACCGGCCGGGCGCCAGCGGCGCCGTCCGGGGATGGTCGAGACCGTCCTCCAACGCCTCGAAGGCGGCGCAGAGGCGGTCGCGCAGGGCCTCGAACCAGGCCCGCGACGCCTGCTTGCGGGCTTCCACCGCGGCGTCGGGGTGGACCGGAGCCGCCTCGCTCAACCGTCGCTCCTCATCGGTTCCGCAGCGCGCACCTGGCGCAGCGCCTCGCCGGCGACCATGGCGAGGGCGGTGACCACGTTCAAGCTGCGCACGCCTCCCGTCAGCGGGATCACCACCCGGCGATCGGCCGCGGCGTGGACGTGGTCGGGCACCCCGGCACTCTCGGCGCCGACGAGCAGCACGTCGTCGGCGCGATAGGCCAGATCGCGGTAATCGGTCGCGCCGCGGGTCGTCAGCAGGATCAGCCGGCGACCCTGAGCGCGGCGGGCGGCGTCGAAGCGGCGCCAGGACGGCTGCCGCGTGATTTCCGCGCGGTCGTGATAATCCAGCGCCGCGCGACCCAGTTTGCGCCGGTCGAACACGAAGCCCAAGGGCTCGATCAGTTCGATCGGACAGCCCAGCCCGGCGGCGAGGCGGACGATGGCGCCGACGTTTTGTGGTATCTCCGGTTCGTAAACGGCGAAGCGCAGCGATGCGCGCATGCGACCAACTAAAGCTTGTCCCTTGGCGAACCCCTTTCTAATTTCCATCACACCGGTGGAAAAGACGACAGGGCACCCATGGCTACGGACGCAGCGGGCGGCGGCAACCGCCGCGACTTTCTTCAGATCGTCGGTTGGACCGGCTTCGGGCTCGGCGTCGCCGCCGTGGCGTGGCCGCTGTTTCAACAGATGAACCCCTCGGCCGACGTTCTCGCGCTCGCCTCGATCGACGTCGATCTCAGCGGCGTCGAACCCGGCATGGCGATCACCGTGCAGTGGCGCGGCAAGCCGGTGTTCATCCGCCACCGCACGGAGGGGGAGATCGCCGAGGCCGAGGCCGTCGAGCTCGCGTCGTTGCGGGATCCCGCTACCGACGCCGAGCGTACCACCAGTGCCGACGGCACCACGCGGCAGCCTTGGCTGATCCAGATCGGCATCTGCACGCATCTCGGCTGCGTCCCCCTCGGCAACAAGCAGGGCGAGCCCAAGGGTGACTACGGTGGCTGGTTCTGCCCCTGCCACGGCTCGCACTACGACAACGCCGGGCGCATCCGAAAAGGTCCCGCCCCCCGCAACCTCGACATCCCGCCCTTCGTGTATAACTCCGATACCGCCATCACCATCGGCTAGGCCGCAGCGGGTCAAAGGAGCAAGCAATGAGCGCTGACACGCCGACGCCGAAGTTCACCGGTGTTCTCGGCTGGATCGACTACCGGCTCCCGGTCATTTCCTGGGGCTATAAAGAGCTGGTGGCTTATCCGACGCCGAAGAACCTCAACTACTTCTGGAACTTCGGCTCGCTCGCCGGGATCTTTCTGGTGCTGCAGATCGTGACCGGCATCGTGCTGGTCATGCACTACACGCCGCACGCCGAGATGGCGTTCAGTAGCGTCGAGCACATCATGCGGAACGTCAACTTCGGCTGGCTGCTCCGCTACGCTCACGCCAACGGTGCGTCGTTCTTCTTCATCGTGGTCTACATCCACATCTTTCGCGGACTGTACTACGGTTCGTACAAGGAACCGCGAGAACTTCTGTGGATCCTTGGCGTCATCATTCTGGTCCTGATGATGGCGACGGCGTTCACCGGCTACGTGCTGCCGTGGGGCCAGATGAGCTTCTGGGGCGCCACCGTCATCGTCAATCTGTTCAGTGCGATCCCGCTCGTCGGTGACTCGTTGGTGACCTGGCTCCTCGGCGGGTTTTCGGTCGGTAACCCGACCTTGCAGCGGTTCTTCTCACTGCACTATCTGATGCCGTTCGCGATCTTCGCCGTGGTCTTCCTACACATCCTGGCGTTGCACGAGCACGGTTCGAACAATCCGGTCGGCATCGACCTGACCAAAAAGGACAAAGTTCCTTTCCATCCGTACTACACGGTGAAGGACGTCCTCGGCCTCTTCGTCGCCCTCTTGTTCTTCGGCGCCTTCGTGTTCTTCGCGCCGAACGTGTTGGGTCACGCCGACAACTACATCCCGGCCGACCCGTTGGTGACGCCGGCGCACATCGTGCCCGAATGGTACTTCCTGCCGTTCTACGCCATCCTGCGCTCGATCACTTTCGATATCGGTCTCTTCGGCTTCACGCTCATCGACGCCAAGCTCGGCGGCGTGATCGCCATGTTCGGTGCGGTGCTCGTCCTCTTCTTCCTGCCTTGGCTCGACACCTCGAAGGTGCGTAGCTCCAACTATCGCCCGATCTACTTTTGGGCGTTTTGGATCCTCTTGGCCGACGTGGTCATCTTGACCTACACCGGGGCGATGCCGGCGGAGGGGATCTGGCCGACGGTGGCGCTGGTCGGGACCATCTACTACTTCTTCCATTTCCTCGTCCTGCTGCCGCTTCTCGGCCGCTTCGAGAAGCCCAAGCCGGTGCCCGAGAGCATCAACAAGCCGGTATTGCCCCGGGCGGCGCCTTTGGGACCGCAAGCGCAGCCGGCGGAGTGAGATCCATGCGTACGACGCTGACCGCCGCGCTGCTCGGCGCGGCGCTCTTCGCCACTCCCACGGCGGCACCCGCCGCCGAGGCCGGCGCGGAGCTGATGACCCGGAACTGGTCGTTCGAAGGTATCTTCGGGTCCTACGACGACGCCGCCGCCCAGCGCGGCCTGCAGGTGTACGATCAGGTCTGCTCGGGCTGCCACGGCATGAAGTACGTGGCCTTCCGCACCCTCACCGACCTCGGCTACGGCGAGGAAGAGGTCGAGCAGATCGCCTCGAACTATTTCGTCACCGACGGCCCGAACGACATGGGTGAGATGTTCGAGCGCGAGGCCGAGCCCAACGACACCTGGCCGTCGCCCTACCGCAACGACGCCGAGGCGGCGTCGATCTTCGGCAAGGCGCCGCCGGACATGTCGGTGATCGCCAAGGCACGGCCGGGCGGGGCCGACTACCTCTACAGCCTGTTGCTCGGCTACGACGACGAGAAGGGCATGGATCTGAGCGCCGGGAACTACTGGAACGAGTTCTATCCGGGCCACATCATCGCCATGCCGCCACAGCTCTACCCCGATCTCGTCCAGTACGCCGACGGCACCGAGGCCACGCCCGAGCAGATGGCCGCCGACGTCAGCCAATTTTTGATGTGGGCGGCCGAGCCGAAGCTGGAGCAGCGCAAGCGCCTCGGGATCGGCTTCATGCTGTTCTGCACCGCCATGGCGCTGATCTTCTACGCCATGAACCAGCGCCTGTGGGCCGACATCAAGAAGTAGAGGCGCCGGCCGGCGCCGGCTGTGAGCCGCCGTCCGATACGGACGGCGGTTTTTTTTCGAGATCGGGAGGGACGCCGGCGAGCCCGAGCGGGCTCAGCTGCGGGCGTCGGTGATGGCCGCTTCGAGCTGCCCGACGGGCACCGCACCGGGCATGAAGGCGTCGCCGATGATGAAGGCCGGGGTGCCCTCGACGCCGATCTCACGCGCGAGGCGATGGTTGGCTTCGAGCCGCTCGCGGATCGCGTCGCTCTGCATGTCCTCGACGAGGCGGTCGCCGTCGAGCCCGTGCTCCTCGGCGATCGCGACCAGCGCCGGGGCCGAGAGGTCGTCCGCCGCCATCAAGGCGCGGTGGACGTCCGGATAGGCCGCGGGATCCCGGCGCCAGACGGCGAGGCTGGCCTGAGCGGCGCGCAGGCTGTCGGCTCCCAGCACCGGAAACTCGACGAACACCACGCGCACGTCGTCGTGGTTCGCCAACAGCGTGTCGAGACGCGGGACCATCCGGCGGCAGAAGCCACAGCGGTAGTCGAAGAACTCGACGACGGTCACCGCCGCCTCGGCCGGCCCGACGCTCGGATGGGCGGCGCTCTCCAGCGCCTCGCGGTTGGCGGCGATGGCGTCGGCCAGCCGCGCGTCGCGGGCCTTCTCCTGTTGCGCCTGGTAGCTGCGGATGGCGTCGACGACGAGCTCGGGTTCGCGGGCGAGAAGCTCGCGCACGACCTCCTCGATCTCCGCCCGCGCGGGCGTCTCGGCGGCGACGGGACCGATCGGCAACGCCAGGGCGAGACCGACCGCGGTCAGGGTTCGAAGCAACGGCGATCTCCTCGAGCGACGACGTAGCGTAGCGCGCCTAGTGCACCGACGCCGTCGGCGCGACCGGCTCCGACTGCGTCGAAAGTGCACTAGCTCCTGAGAGTCGTGCAGCTTTGGCGCAATCGCACGTGAAACGTTCGAATGCGCCGCTGCACTAGCGCATGCGCGCATCGCGCGCGAGTCACGAGCGCGTGCCGCGACCCGAGACCGTGTTCGGCTCAGCGAGCCCGCTCGCGGGCGTCTTCGAGCGCGCGCTCGAGGTCGGCGAGTTGCTGGCGTTCGTGGCCGGAGCTCACCCGTTCCTCGGCGCGCGAGAGATAGAGCCCGGCGTCGTCGAGCTCGCGCTGCAGGATCGCGGCCTCGGCCAGCGCCAGATTGCTGCCCCCGAGATCGCCCGCGCGCCCGCGCGCGATGCCGAGCGTGCGCCAGGCGAAGGCGTTGCGCGGTTCGGCCCGCACCATCTCCTCCAGCGGCGCCACCGCCTCGCCGGCCGCGCCCGTCTGCAACAGCGCGCGGCCGAGACCGAGCCGTAGCAGCGGCTGGTCGGGCGCCAGCCGCACCGCCTCGCGGTAAGGTTCGACGGCGGCGTCGACGTCGCCGGTCTCGAACAGGATCTGGCCCTCGAGCTCGTGGAAATACGGGTTGTCGGGCTCGGCCTCGGTCAGGGCGCGGACCTCGCGCAGCGCCCCCTCGACGTCGTTGAGCCGATAGGTCGCGATGGCGTGGCCGTAGCGCGCGGCGATGTCGTCGCGGCCGGCGAAGTCCTCGCGCACGCGCGCCGGCGGCTCCAAAAAGCCCTCGAGCTTGGCGATCAGGCGGGCGTGGCGCTCGCGCGCCGAGGCGTCCAGCGCGGCGCCGTCGGCGGCGTCGGCGTGGCGCCCGACGAAGGCGATGCGGTCGCGCGTGAGCGGATGGGTCTGCAGATAGGGCGTCGGCTGCGCACCCGAGAGCATGCGCTTTTGATCCAGGATCTCGAAGAAGTCGCGCAACCCCGTCGCCCCGATGCCGGTGCGGTCGAGATAGGTCACCGCGGCCTGATCGGCGGCCTGCTCCTGGGCGCGCGAGTATCGCAACAGGCTCTCCTGGGCGAGGCCTTGCCCACCCATGGCGATGGCCCCGCCCACCTGCGGCGCGCCGGCCGCCGCCGCCGCCGCGCCCAGGATCAGGCCGAGGATCTGCTCGACCGCGGCGTCCTCGGCGGCGTCGGCGAGGCGCACCAGATGCCCGCCCGCGATGTGGCCGGCCTCGTGGGCGATGACGCCGGCGAGCTGGGCCGGATCGTCGGCCCGCATCAACAGGCCGGTATAGAGAAACAGGTTCTGCCCGCCCGCCACGAAAGCGTTGAGGCGGTCGTCGCTGACCAGGTAGATGTCGACCCCGGAAGGGGCGATCCCCGCCGTCTCGAAGATCGGACGGGCGAGCGCGGCGATGGTCGCCTCGATTTCGGCGTCGCGGATGAGCTGCAGCGACTGCGCGCGCGCCGGCAGCGCCAACAGGATCAGCGCGAGGGCCACCGCCAGCATCTTCGAGTGCGCACGCACCGTCACCATCCCTTCGTCGGTTTCCCCTAAATCGTTCGCCCGCGAGGAGCTTGCAACCACCATGGCGTCACGACCGCTCGACGAGCCGTCCCGCCGCAGCCGCGTCGCCCCCTTCCGCGCGATGGAGGTGCTGGCCGCCGCCAACGCCCGCGCCGCCCGCGGCGACGCGGTCCACCACCTCGAGGTGGGCGAGCCCGGCGACGCCCTGCCGGAACCGGTGCGCGCGGCCGTCGCCGACGCGCTCGCGCACGCGCCCCTGGGCTACACCGAGGCCCTCGGCATGCCGGCGCTCCGCGACGCCATCGCCGAGCTCTACGCCGACTGGTACGGCGCCGAGATCGATCCGGCGCGCGTCGCGGTGACGGTCGGCGCCTCGGGCGCGTTCGTGCTGGCGTTGCTGGCGGCCTTCGATCCGGGCGCGCGCATCGGCATCGGCGAGCCCGGCTATCCGGCCTACAAGACGATGGTGCGCGCGCTCGACCTGGCGCCGGTGACGGTGCCGACCGAGCGCGCCCGCCATTTCCAGCCCGCCCCCGCGGACCTCGCCACCGCCGCCCCCCTGCACGGACTGATCCTGGCGAGCCCGTCCAACCCGACCGGTGCCGTCCTCGGCGCCGACGAGCTCGACCGGCTCGCCACCGCCTGTCGCGCGAGCGGCACCCGCATCCTCGTCGACGAAATCTACCACGGCCTGATCTTCGAAAAGGAGCAGGTGACGCTCGCCGACCGCGCCCCCGACGCCGTCGTCGTCAACAGCTTCTCCAAGTTCTTCGGGCTCACCGGCTGGCGCGTCGGGTGGCTGGTGCTGCCGCCGGCGCTGGTGCCCGCGGTCGAGCGGGTGGCGCAGAACCTCTTCATCTCGCCGCCGGCGATCGCCCAGCACGCCGCCCTCGCGGCGCTGCGCCACCGCGAGCTCTTCGCCGACCGCCGCGCCCGCTACGCCGACAATTGGCGCCGCCTCGCCCGCGGATTGGAGGCGGCGGGCGTCGCGGCGGAGGCGATCGTTCCCGCCGACGGCGCGTTCTACCTCTATGTCGACCTCTCGGCCTACGCCGAGGACACCGCCGAGCTGTGCCGGCGGATGCTCGCGGAGACCGGCGTGGCGGCGACGCCCGGCGTCGACTTCGACGCCGACCGCGGCCACCGCTTCGCCCGCTTCTCGGTGGCGGGCGACGGCGCCACCATCGACGCCGCGGTCGAACGCCTCACCGCCTGGCTGCCCGCCCAACGCCGCAACCGGGCGGACTGAACCGGGCGGATCGCGCCGGGCGGGTGGCGCGGAGCCGGGGTTCAGCCCTGGCTCGGGCTGCGCGTCCAGCGGCTCCACCAGCCGTTGCGGCGCGGCGCGTCGGTCACCGCCGCGTCGTCGACCACGACGTCCGAGCGCTCCTCGATCGGCGTGCGCTCCGGCCCGGCGTGACGGGCGTTGCCGTTGCCCGCTACCACGGTGCTCGCGACCGCCTCGGCTGCCGCGACCTCGGCGGCTTCCGCGGCGCTCGGCGCCGGTT
>CAZCVH010000064.1:0-10051 GCA_964502115.1 uncultured Geminicoccaceae bacterium | reverse complement strand
CGGGCGTGCCTCGCGTGCAGCGACGCGGACGCCGCGCGTTGCCACCGCCGCCCGGCCGGGCGACCGGCGCGTCGTGCAGCTGGGACGGCGCGGGGGCTCGCCTCGCCGGCGGCGTTACCGCCGCGCCGTCAAAAAGCTTGCTCGCGGCGGCCGCCTTCTTAGGGTGCCGCGCGCAGATCCATGGCTACAGAAGGGAGGACTGCCCGTGGCGTCAGCGGCACCGAGCGAGGACGAGCTCCGCAGCCTCTTGGACGCGGACGAGGTCGAGATGAGCGTCGTGTTCTCGGACCCGTACCTGCCCGACAACCCCATGATCTGGGTCAGCGACGAATTCGAGACGCAGACGGGCTACTCGGCGGCCGAGTCGGTCGGCAAGAACTGTCGGTTCCTGCAAGGCCCCGACACCGACCCGCACGCGATCGAGGCCATCCGCCAGGCGCTACGGGCGCGCACCGTCTTTTCGATCGACATTTTGAACTACCACAAGGACGGCACGCCCTTCATGAACCGGTTGCGCATCCGGCCCATCTTCGACGATCACGGCGAGCTGCGGTTCTTCGTCGGCGCCCAGAACCCGGTCTGAGCTCGCCGCCGGCGGCGGCCGGCCAGCTCCCACGACGGCGACGTCGCCCCGGCGACGGGTGGGCGCGCCTGGTCGCACCCCGCTTGCGAGAACGCGTTGCTCATTTATGTCAAGACCTGATCGCAATAGCTAAAGGTCTTATCCATGCGCTTCTCGCTCACCCTCGGGCGCCTTTTCGGCACCGCGGTGCGCCTCCACGTGACGTTCCTCGTTCTCCTGGCGGTGCTGGGCGGGGTGGCCTGGGCCCAGGGCGGCGCCGCGTTGGGCGTCGCGGCGGTGGCGTTCATCGCGGCGGTGTTCGGCTGTGTTCTGCTCCACGAGTTCGGCCATATCCTGGCGGCGCGGCGCTACGGCGTGCGCACGCCCGACGTCGTCCTCCTGCCGATCGGCGGTGTGGCGCGGATGGAACGCATGCCGGAGACGCCGCGTCAGGAGATCGTCGTCGCCCTCGCCGGTCCGGCCGTGAACCTGGTCATCGCGGCGGTTCTGGTCGTCGCCCTCGGCGGGCTGCCGAGCTTCGCCGACACGCTGGAGACCTCCACCGGCGGTCTCGTCGGCCGACTGCTCTTCGCCAACCTCTTCATCGCGGGCTTCAACCTGGTGCCGGCGTTTCCGATGGACGGCGGCCGCGTACTGCGCGCGCTCTTGGCACTGTGGCAGGGCCCCGCCCGCGGCACCCTGATCGCCGCCCGGATCGGGCAGGGCTTCGCGGTCGTGCTCGGTCTGCTCGGCCTCGCCGGCGGCAACATCCTTCTGGTGGCGGTCGCGGCGTTCATCTTTTTGGCGGCGGGGGCGGAAAACCGCATGGCCGCGACGCGCGCGGCGACGGCAGGGCTGAGTGCCGCGGACGCGATGCGCACGCAGATCGCCCGGCTCGGTCGCGACGCCCGGCTCGAGGACGCGGTCGAGCGCCGGCTCCGCAGCGGCGAGCGGGAGTTCGCGGTCTGCGACGCCGACGGTCGCCCGTGCGGCCTGCTCACCTACGCCGCCGTGCTGGACGCGCTGAAGGCGCGCGGCCCCGACACCCCCGTCGTCGAGGTGATGGCGACGGAGGTCGCGACGGTGGGTCTCGACGCCGATCTCGACGAGCCGACCCGGCTCTTGCAGAGCTCGAACCGCGTCGCCGTGGGCGTGGTCGACGAGGCCGGGCGGCTCGTCGGTCTGGTCACCCGCCGGACCCTCGAGGATCTGAACGCGCTCGAGCGGATCGGTCGCGGCCGCGCCGGCGGACGTGTCGGCCGCGCCGGCCCGCGCGCGCCGGCCTGAGCACCTCGCCGCGACCTCGCCACCAACACCGATCCGCCAGGGCTCAGCGGCGCCGGGCCTTGGCGGTTTCGGTGCGTTTGTAGAATTCGGGCGGCTTGCGCGCGAGCCAGCGCACGAAGCGGGCGATCTCGGGATGCGCCCTCAGCGCCTCGGGGTCGGGGTAGGTGGTGGCGAGGTCGCGTTCCTCCAGCACGCTGTGGATCTTGCGGTGGCAGATCCGGTGCATGACCACGGTCCGGCGGCCGCCCTCGCTCTTCGGGACGAGGTGGTGGCGGTCGACGCTGGGGCCGTCGACCATCGCCCGCCCGCACAACGGGCAGGGGCCGAGCGCCGTCGCCACCGGCGCTCAGCAGTCGGCGCTGGCGACGCGCCAGTCGCGCAGCTTGCCGGTGCCGATGTTCGCCGTGTCGAACGGCGTCGTCTGGTACATCTCGTTGATCCAATTGCCGAACAACAGGTGGGCGTAGGCCCGCCAGCGGTTCACCGGCACCCGCGTCGGCTCGTCGCTCGGGTAATAGTTGAGCGGCACCTCGACGTCCTCGCGCGTCTCATGATCGCGGCGGTACTCGTGGTCGAGGGTGTAGGTGTCGTATTCGAGGTGATTGAACATGTAGACGTCGCGGTGCTTGGCGTCCTCGACCAGGCACAACCCCGCCACCGGCGAGTTCGCCAGGACGCGGACATCGTCGTCGTCGGGCAGATCGGCGCGGCGGACCTCGGTGTGGCGCGACACCGGCACCAGGAACTCGTCGTCGAAGCCGCGCAACAGCGGTGAGCGGGCGCCGCTGCCGGTGGCGACACGGTGCCAGAAGATGCCGAAGCGCTTCACCGGCAAGGTGTGCTTGGGCACCCGGTGGAAGTGGTAGAGCGCGGCCTGGGCCCCCCAGCAAATGTTGAACATGCTGTGGACGTGGCTGCGCGACCAGTCGAACATGTCGGCCAGCTCGCGCCAGTACTTGACGTCCTCGAACGGCATGAGCTCGACGGGGGCGCCGGTGGTGATCAAGCCGTCGAACTTCTCGTCCCGGACCTCGCGCAGGGTGTGATAGAAGCGTTGGAGGTGGCTCGGCTCGACGTTGCCGGGGCGATAGCTCGCCGTCGTCAGCAACACCAGCTCGATCTGCAGGGGCGTCGCGCCCAACAGGCGCGCCAGCTGGGTCTCCGTCTTGATCTTGTCCGGCATCAGGTTGACGAGGCCGATCCGCATCGGCCGGATATCCTGGCGTTGGGCGGCGTCTTCCTCGATGAGCTGAACGCCCTCGGCCTCGAGCTGGCGGAAGGCGGGCAGATCGCTCGGGAGCTTGATGGGCATCGCGGTCCTTTGCGCGGGCGGCCGACCCCGCGTGAGCGCGCAGGTAAAAACGCCGGTCGGGGCTGTCAAGCTGGGCTCACAGGCTCTCGATCTCGCCGAGCCGCTCGACCTCGGCGCGATCGCGGACGACGATCTCGCCCTTGTCCAGCTTGATCAGCCCGGCCTGTTCCCACTGTTTGAGCTGGCGGTTCACGTTCTCGCGGGCGAGGCCGACATAGGCCCCGAGATCGCGTTGGCTCAGCTTGAAATCGAGCCGCCAGCCCTCCGCCGTCTCGTGGCCGGCGGTCTTCAACAGGCTGGCCAGCCCCCGCGCCATCCGCGCCGCCATCGACAGCTGAACGGCGGCTTCGACCATGACGTTGGTGTGGCGCAACCGCTCGCACAGCAGGGTCACCACCCTGAGGGCGAAGTCGGGATGATCGCGCATCACCTGCAAAAACGCCGCGCGCGGCCAAGTGATCGCCGAGACCGCGGTCAGCGCGGTCGCGTCCGCGGTGCGCGGGCCGCCGTCGAGCGCCGCGATCTCGCCCAGGAGCTCGCCGCTCTGGACGAAGCTCAACACCATCTCGCGGCCGTCGAGCGACACCGTCGAGATCTTGACCACGCCCTCGCGCAGCAGCAGGAGCCGGGCGCCGGGCTCGCCGCGCGCGAAGATCTGGGTGCCGCGGGCGATGTCGACCGTCCGGGCGCTCGCCGTGAGCGCGGCGCGCACGGCGTCGCCCTCGCCCGCGAACCAGCGGTGACCGGCGAGGGCGGCGCCCGGCCCGGCCTGCGGCGTCATGTCGTCGCCCGCGGGCGCATCCGTCGATACGCGACGGTGACGAACATCACGGCAAACCCGATCAACTCTGATAGGTTGTTTGCATGAAGCGACGCGGCGCTGCCGAGGCGTTTCATGGTTCTCCCATATCTCGGCTGACGCGGCCCCCCGGGGCCGCGCTTTTTTTTGCCCCGCGCGCCGCGGGCGGCGTTTATCCCGCCCGGCCGCGGGCGACGAAACCGGCGTCGTTGGCGAACTCGGGCTTGCCGTAGACCAGCGGCGCGCCGGTGCGGGTGGTCACCCGCCCGCCGGCGGCGGCCAGCACGGCGTGGGCGGCGGCGGTGTCCCACTCCATGGTGCGGCCGAAGCGCGGGTAGAGATCGGCCACGCCCTCGGCGATGCGGCAGAATTTGAGCGAGCTTCCGGCCTGGCGGCGCTCGGCCGTGCCCTCCGCGGCCAGCAGCTCCTCCTCCTCCGGGGTGCCGTGGCTGCGGCTCACCATCGCCACCGGCCCGCTCGCCGGCACCACGCGCGCGGCGATGGCGCGGGCCGCGCCGCCGCTCCGCAGGGTGGCGCCATGGCCCGCGGCTCCGGTCCAGAGCGCGTCGATCGCCGGGGCGGCGACCACGCCCAGGATCGCGCGGCCGGCCTGGATCAGGCCGACATTGAGGGTGAACTCGCCGTTCTTCTTGATGAACTCCTTGGTGCCGTCGAGCGGGTCGACCAGCCAGAACAGCTCGCCGACGGCGTCGGGCTCCGTGCTGGCGCCGCGCGCGCGCTCCTCCTCGGCGACCACCGCCACGTCGGGGGTGAGTGCCCGCAACCCGTCGGCGAGGACGCGCTCGGCGGCCTCGTCGGCGGCGGTGACGGGCGAGGCGTCGGCCTTCTCGGCGACGGCCACGTCGCCGCGGTAGTGCTCCATCACCACCGCGGCGGCCTCGTCGACGAGTGCCACGATCTTGGGGAGCAGGAGGGCGGGTGCGATCATCGAGCGCTCCGTCGGGGTTCAAGCGGCCGGCGCGAGCGCCGGCGCGGCGGCGGTGAGGCGGTGGAAATCGGCGAGATCGACGTTGCCGCCGGAGAGCACGACCAGCACCGTCCGGCCGCGGACGTCGAGCTTGCCGGCGAGCACGGCGGCGAGGGCGACGGCGCCGCCGGGCTCGGCCACCAGCTTGAGCTGCTCGAAGGCGACGCGCATGGCGTGCGCCGCCTCGGCGTCGCTCACCGCGAGCCCGCCGGCGAGAAGGCGGCGGTTGATCTCGAAGGTGAACGCGCCGGGCGTCGGCGCCAACAGCGCGTCGCAGACCGACGTCGCCTCCGGCTCGACCCTCAGCCGCGCGCCGGCCTCCAGCGACCGTTTGGTGTCGTCGAAGCCCTCCGGCTCGGCGGTGTAGAGCGCGATGCCCGGATGGGCGGCGGCGAGCGCGACGGCGCAGCCGGCGGCGAGACCACCGCCGCCGCAGCAGATCACCGCGAGGTCGGGGACGAGCCCGTGCTCGCGGCACTGCTGGACCATCTCGAGCCCGCAGGTGCCCTGGCCGGCGACGGTCGCGGTCGCGTCGTAGGGCTTGATCAAGACCGCCCCGGTGCGCTCGGCGACGGCCTCGCCGATGGCCTCGCGGCTGTCGCGGGTGCGGTCGTAGAGGACGATCTCGGCGCCGTCGGCGCGCGTGCCCGAGATCTTGATGGCGGGGGCGTCGCGCGGCATCACGATGGTCGCCGGCACGCCCGCCAGCCGCGCCGCCGCCGCCACGCCCTGGGCGTGGTTGCCGGAGCTGTAGGCGACGACGGGCCGCCCGCCGGCGCGGACGACCGCGTTGTAGGCGCCGCGGAACTTGAACGAGCCCGTGCGCTGCAGCGGCTCCGCCTTGACCAGCACGGTGGCGCCGAGCGCCTCGTCCAGGCGCGGCGCCCGCAACAATGGCGTGCGCACCGCCACCGGCGCCAGGCGGGCGGCCGCGTCCTCGATCTCGGCGAGGCCGACGGGCAGGTCGTCCATGGGGGATCCAGCGCGGCGGTGACGGCGGCATTATGGTCGCGTGGATGCGCGTTGGCGAGGTCCCGGCCGCCCTTAATACTCCACCGGCAGCGCGCGCGCCCGCGCCAGCTTGTGCATGCCGTTGAAGAGGTCGAGGAAGTCCCACGCCGCGTCCGGCGGATCGCCGCGAAAGCCGCGATAGGCGCGCTGAACGTTGGCGTAGAGCCGGGCCGGGCAGTGCCACTCGGCGAAGCGCTCGAGCGGGATGCGCCCGGCGGCCTCCAGCGCCGGCACGCCGGCGTCGAACAGCGGCCGCGCTCGGCCCTCGACGTGGTCGATGTAGGCGCGGGTGTCGGCGACGCCGTCGAGCCCGCAGACCGGGCCGTGGCCGGGCACGATCCGGGCCGGTGCCTTGGCCTCGATCACGTCGAGGGCGCGGCGCCAGTCGTCGAAGGTGCCGCGCCAGCCGATCGGCGTGGCGTGCTTGAAGACGATGTCGCCGGCGAACAGCACCTGCTCGCCCGGCAGATGGACCAGCAGGTCGCCCTCCTGGTGCGCCGGGCCGACATGGGTGAGCTCGAGCGCGAGCCCGTCGAGCTCCAGGGTCAGGTGGTCGTCGACCAGGCGGGTCGGTTCGACGAGCTCGACACCGCTGAAATCGTAGTCGTCGGCGAGCTGGTCGACGGCGGCGAGCGCGCCCGGCGCCCAGATCCGCAGCGCGAGCCGGGCCAGCTTGTTGCGGCTGTATTCGAGCGTGCGGCGCATGCGGATCGGGCTCGCCGCCTTGGGCAGGCGTTGCGGCAGCGAGCGATGGCCCACCACCTCGGCGCCGGCGAAGACCTGGTTGCCGAAGACGTGGTCGAGGTCCTCGTGGGTGTTGACGACGTAGCCGGGCGGAGCGGGCTGGACCGCGGCGATGGCGTCCCTGAGCGCGCGGGCGTGGCCGAGGTCGGACTGGGTGTCGACGACGACGCCGGGAGCGGCGGCGACGAAGCCCGAATTGGCGTCGCAGAAGCGATAGCACGGGCTCACATGGGCCCAGGCGTGTTCGCTCACCCGTTCGAGTTCCATCGCGCCCTCGCCGGTGGTCAAGGGCCGTGCCATGCCGCCTCGCGGCGGCCTTGTCGAGCCCGGCGGTGCCGCGTGCGAGCGCCGCGGCGGCCGCGGTTGCGGGCGAGCGGGCGCGACGCTAAGCCCGCTCCATGCCGCGGTTCGCTCTTCTCGTGCGCCTTCGGCGCCTCGTCGTCGTCGCGGCGTTGACGGCCGTGCCGGTCGGTGTGGCCGCCTCGGAGGTGACCACCGCGCGCGCGCCGCTCAGGGACGTCGGCCCGCTGGTCGGCCTGGCGGAGCTCACGGTCGCGGGTCCCGACGCGTTTGGCGGCCTCTCGGCGGTGATCTGGGACGGCCCCGACCGCTTGATCTTCGCGAGCGATCGCGGCCGGTTGTTCGCCGCGGCGGTGGTCCGCGACGAGACGGGAGCGCTGGTCGAGCTGGCCGACTGGACCCACCATCGGCCACCCTATCCCGAGGGCGCCGGCGACCTCGAGGGCCTCGCCGTCAGCGCCGGCCAGCTCTTGATCAGCGTCGAGGTCGCGCCCCACGTGCTCCGTTTCGCCGGACCGCTCGCCCGCCCCGAGCGGCTGGTGAGCTACTTCACCCGCGACGCTCTGGGCTTCGCCCACAATGCCGGCTTCGAGGCGCTGGTCGATCTGCCCGGCGAGGACTGGCTCGCCGTCGCGGAGACCCGCGCCGCGGACGGCACGCACCCGGCGTTCACCCGCGCCCGCGAGCGGCTGAGCTACCGCGCCGCCGCGGACTTCGCGCCCACCGGCGCGGACCGGCTCGGCCGCCGCCTGTTCTTCGTCGAACGGCGGGTGAGCCTGTTGGGCGGCTGGCAGGCGCGGCTCACCTGCGTCGAGGTGGCGGCGGTGACGCCGGGCGCCGTGCTCGCGCCGGTCGAGCTCGCGCGGCTCGGCTTCGCCGACGGCGTCGACAACATGGAGGGCCTCGCGGTGCGCGCCGACGGCGACGACGTCGAGCTGGTGCTGGTCAGCGACGACAACTTGGCGCCGTTTCAGCGCACCGTCGTCCTGCACTATCGCTGGCCGGACGCCGCCTCAGGCGGGTGCCGGCCGTGAGCCCATCAGCGCCCGGAACGGGATCAACAGCGCCAGCGCCAGCGCCAGCTTCACGCCGAAATCGCCGAGCGCCCAGGTGACCCACGGCAGACCCGTCGCGGCGAAGGCGAGGGTGAAGAACACCGCCGTGTCCCAGGCCGAGGCCAGCGTCGAGGAGGCCAGCGGTGCCTGCCACCACGGTCGCCGTCGCAGGCGGTCGAAGAGCGTGACGTCGAGCAGCTGGGCGGTGAGGAAGGCGGTGCCCGAGGCGAGCGCGATCCGCGGCGTCGCCAGCCAGATCGAGAGCACGACCGCCGCGACGAAGCCGGCGACGGCCACCCGCCGCGCGGCGGCGGGGCCGAGCCGGCGGTTGGTGAGGTCGGTGACCAGAAACGCCACCGGGTAGGTGAAGGCCCCCCAGGTCAGCCAGTCGTTGACCGGGAACTGGACGAGCACGTTGGAGGCGACGACGACCGCCACCATCGCCGCGAAGGGCAGCGCCCAGCCGGCCATGCGCCGCACCCCGCCGCCGCGCTCAGGCCGCGCTCGGGGCGCCGGTCTGGCGTTCGGCCACGCGCTTCTTCATCCGGCGCAGCGGTTCGGGCAATGCCGCGGCCTTGGCCTTGAGCAGGTAGCCGTCGAGACCGCCGTGCTTGTCGATCGTGCGCAGCGTGTTGAGCGCGATCTTCAGCCGCACCGTTTCGCCCAGCGACTCGCTGTAGAGCCGCCGGCTCTGGATGTTGGGCAGATAGCGCCGCTTGGTCTTGTTGTTGGCGTGGCTCACATTGTGGCCGACGAGTACGCCCTTGCCGGTCAACTCGCACCGACGCGCCATGATGTTCGTCCTTCCACCTGCCTGGACCGCCGCGCGGTCACGAGACCACCTGGACCGCCGCGCGGTCACGAGAACCTGGTCGTCGGCGCGCACCGAACGGTCGCGCGGCGCGCCGCCGAACGAGAGCGTGGAGATAGGCCGGGGCGGCGGCGGCGGTCAAGCGCGGTCCGGGATCGCCGCCGGCCGGCAGCCGGCGGCGACGCCGACCCGGGTCCGACTTTTGTGCAATGCAGCAATCCGGATCTTGAGGGTGCTGACACCCGTTTCCATGTTGCAGTGCAGCAAACGCCGAACGGAGGGACCACCATGGCGAACCAGGGTTACGAACTGCCGAAATTCGACATGTCGATGATGCCGATGATGAAGCCGGCGGACGCCGAGGCCGTGATGGCGGCGCAGCGCCGCAACCTCGAGGCCATGACCAACGCCGGTCAGATCCTCGCCGACGGCGCCCGCAGCTTCGCGCAGCGCCAGAGCGAGATGGTGCAGGCCCGGATGAGCGACTTCAACGCCAAGGCCGGCCACTACATGAAGCCGCAGCAGGCCGATGCCACCGCCGTGGAGGGGCAGCTGGCGGAGGCCAAATCGGCTTACCAGCAGACCGTCAGCGACACCCGGGAGTTGATGGAGATCGTCACCAAGGCGCAGGCCGACGCGCTGCGTGTCGTCAACCAGTGCGTCTTGAGCAACCTCGACGAGATGAAGAAGCTCACGGCCTGAGCGCCCGGGCGTCAGCGCGCGCTCTACGACGAGGCGGCCGCCCGCGCGTGCAGCTTCGGCGCCTTCGATCGATGTCCGTGCGAAGGCGCCGCTGCCCGCCGGGCGGCCGTCCGGCGTCGGCGACCCGCCTTTGCCGAACGCGCCTTCGATGCTATGGGCGAAGGCGAGGTCGTTCGAAGGGGCGCGACATGACCCTGCAGAGATACATCATCGAGCGTGACATCCCCGCGGTCGGGACGTTCGAACGCGAGCAGCTGCGCGGGGCGGCCGCCGCCTCGAACGCCGCGCTCGCCCAGCTGGCGCCCGACATCCAGTGGATCGAGAGCTTCGTCGCCGGTGACAAGACGTTTTGCGTCTACCTCGCCACCGACGAGGCGGTGATCCGCAAGCACGCCGAACTCAGCGGTTTTCCCGCCACCAAGATCACGCCCGTGCGCAAGACGATCGATCCGACCACCGCCCGCGTCGATTGAGCGGCGC
>CAZCVH010000063.1:0-10090 GCA_964502115.1 uncultured Geminicoccaceae bacterium | reverse complement strand
TGGCGGAGGGAGAGGGATTCGAACCCTCGGTGGGGTTACCCCCACACCGGTTTTCGAGACCGGCCCGTTCGACCGCTCCGGCACCCCTCCGGGAGCTGGGAGATAGCCAAGGGTGGGCGCGCCCGCAAGGGTCGCGGCCTCAGCGCCGTTCCTTGACGTTGTACACCACCAGCACCACCACCGCCCAGGCCACGGTCAACAGTCCCAGCGTCGCCAGGGACAGCAGCGCCCGCTGGGGATATTGCGGCGCCATCGACAGCGTCGGTTCGATGTGCGGGGCGAGAAAGCGGCTCTGCCGGCGGGCTTCGATCTGCGCCTGTTCGAACGCGCCGAGCGCGGACGTGTAGGCGTTCTGGGCGAATTCGAGGTCGACCTTGCGCTCCTCGTATTCGGAGATGACGCTGGCGAACCGGCCCTCCTCGCCGCTCGCCGCGGCGTCCGCGCCGGCCCCGAGCCGCGAGCGCTCCTGGGCGATCTGCTTCTCCAGGCTGGCGATGCGTTGGCGCAGCTGGGTCACGCGCGGGCTCCGCTCGCCGACGAGCTGCAGCTCGGAATCGAGCTCGACCTGCGCCCGCGCCAATTCCTGCCCGAGCGCCGCGACCAGCCCGAGCGTCGCGCTCGCGTTCTCGGTCGGGTCGACCTCCTGTTGGACGTTGCGGAACTCGCGCATGCCGCGACGCGCCTCGCGCAGCCGCTCCTCGGCCTCGGTCACGGCGCCCCGCGCCACCCGGATCGAATCCTCCCGCGCCTGCTCGGAAAGCTCGTTCACGATCCGGGTGCTCTCCGCCAGCACGAAGTCGGCGATCCGCCGGGCGTCCGCGGGCGTGAACGCGCGCGCCTCGAACCGGACGATCCCGGTCGACGGATCGAAGGCGACGTCGGTCATCCCGTTCCAGTAGTCGACGACGTCTTCCACCGGCCGGTTCTCCCCCAGACGGAAGACGACGTCCCGCTCGGGGCGATTGTACATCGCGGCGAGCGGCAGCGCGGCCTGGGCCGCCTCGATCATCTTCTGGCTGCGGACGAACTCGTAGACGATCTCGGCGTCGGCCGCGCCGCTCGAGACCTGCTGGGCGAAGGCGCCGAGGATGCCGCTCATCGGCGCGACGCTCTCGCCGTTGCGGATCGAGAACGCCACCGTCGAGGCGTACTGATCGGCGGCGCGGGTGTAGAGATAGCCCACCGTGGCGAGCGTCGGCAGCACCACGGCGAGGACGAAGCTCGCCAGCGCCGCGTAGTGCCGCAGCTTGGGCCGCGCCCGGCGCACCGCCATGGCGGCGGCGCTCGGATGATCGACGACCTCACCCCGCCGCGGCGCGGCGGCCTTGGCGTTCGCCTTCTGCCCGCCGGCCTCGGCCCGGCCCTTGCCCGCGGCCTTGGCCTGTGGGCGGTTCTGCGGCTGCCCGCCTGGCTTCGGCGCCGGCGCGTCGGACGTCACTTGCTCAGCCTGTTCGGTCATCGCCACCGTCGCGAAGGAACCAACATCGCCGAACGTAGCCGCGTGGTGCGGTCGCGAAAACCGTCGACGTGGGCCGGTAGGCCCCTTCAATCGCACGAAGCCCTGGGTTAGGGAACCGCCCATGGTGATCGGATAGATCCGGATGGCGGCACGGAGCGCGCAGGAAACCTTGGTGGGCGTGCAGGCGCGGGTGCTCTTCGCGCTCGTCATGCGCGAGATGGTGACCCGCTACGGCCGCTCCGCCGGTGGCTACATCTGGGCGATCATCGAACCGTTGGCGACGATCGCGTTGTTGTCGGCGGTCTTCTCGGCGATCGCGCGGCACCCCTCGCTCGGCACCAACTTTCCCATCTTCTTCGCTACCGGCTACGGCGTCTTTCACATCTACAAGGACATCTCGGCGAGCGTGAGTGCCGCGGTCCAATCCAACCGGTCGCTGTTGACCTTTCCGCGCATCACGATGCTCGACGTCATCCTCGCCCGCTTCTTGCTGCAGACGGTGACCTCGATCATGGCGTTCAGCGTGATCATGGCCGGCCTGCTGATCTATTACGATATGCACATGCCGCTCGATTTCCGCGCGATCTTCGCCGCCTTCGCCTATGCGGCACTCCTGGGTATCGGCATCGGGGCGTTGAACTGCGTCCTCTTCGCCTTTTCGCCGACCTATCAGCGCGTGTTCAACTTGGTGAATCGCCCACTCTTCCTGATCTCGGGCGTCTTCTTCATCTTCGAAGACGTGCCGGCCAACCTTCAGCAGTATTTGTGGTGGAATCCGCTGATCCACGTCACGGCGACGATGCGGACGGGCTTCTACGCCGAGTACCATGCCACCTTCGTCTCACCGGTCTATGTGCTGCTGGTAGCGCTGACGACGTTGACGCTTGGCGTGCTGCTGCTGCGTCTGCTGCGCGGCAAGGTGCTCGAGGGTGATTAGGCTCGAGGACGTCTCGAAGAGCTACCGCACCGGTGCGGGGCGCAAGGTGTTGATGAACCACGTCACCTTCACCTTCCCGCGGGGCCGGAGCGTCGCCCTCATCGGCCGCAACGGCGCCGGCAAATCGACGCTGCTGCGGATGATCGGCGGCTCGATCGTCCCGGACGGCGGCGTGATCCGCCGCGACGCCCGGGTGTCCTGGCCCCTGGGCTTCGGCGGCGCGTTTCAGGGCTCTCTCACCGGCGCCCAGAACGCCCGCTTCGTCGCCCGCATCTACGGCTTCGACACCGAAGACATGGTGACGCGCGTCGCCGAATTCTCCGAGCTCGGCGACTTCATGTACATGCCGGTTCGGACCTACTCGTCCGGCATGAAGGCCCGCCTCTCCTTCGCCGTGTCGATGGCGGTCCAGTTCGACATCTATCTCATCGACGAGATCACCGCGGTCGGCGACGCCGCCTTCAAACGCAAATGCGCCGAGACATTCCGCTCGAAGATGGGGGCTGCCGACGTCATCATGGTCTCGCACGGCTCCAACAACCTCAGGCAGTACTGCGACGCCGGACTGGTGATGGAAAACGGTCGCCTGACCTATTACGACGACATCGAGGATGCGCTGGCCGTCCACGAGGAAAACATGCGTCGCCCGTCTCGTCCGCAATGACGTCCGATCCCGTCGTCCCGACCGCGCCGCTCGCGGCCTTCACGCCGCTCCGTCGCCGGCGGTTCGCCGCCGGTCTCGTCGCCGGCCTTTCGAGCCTGTCGGTCGGCGGTTGCGGCCTACCCCGCAGCGGCCCCTTGGCCTCGCAGATCGACACCGACGAAGCGCCGGGCGTGCGCGAAGGCCTGGTGGTGTCGCTCGACGCCGACGTGATCTCGCGTCTGGATCAACCGGCGGTACGCGGCTTCACCGGCTCCCTGCTCGCCGCCGACGCCATCGATCCGACCCGGCTCGGTGTCGGCGACCGGCTCGACGTGCTGGTGTGGGAACCGAACGAGGCGGCGATCTTCGGCGGCGGCGATGGCGCCGGCCGGCTGCCGGCGGTCGAGGTCGCGAGCGACGGTACCATCTACGTGCCCTTCGCCGGCAACATCCGCGCGGCGGGCGCGACTCCCGCCGAGCTGCGCACCCGCATCCGCCGCGCGCTCGGACCCTACACCGCGTCGCCCCAGGTCGATCTCCGCCTCGAGCGCGGGGTGAGCCGGACGGTCACGCTTCAAGGCGCCGTCGCCCAGTCGGGTCCTTACGAGATCGATCGCACGAGCACGCGGCTGTTGGAGATGCTCGCCCACGCCGGCGGTGTCACCATGGAGCCGGAACGGCTCGAGGTCGCGATCCGCCGCGACGGCGTCACCGCCGCCGAGATGCTCGAGGACATCTACGCCGAGCCGAGCTTGAACGTGGCGCTCAGACCCGGCGACCTCGTGCTGTTGACGCCCTTGCGCCAACGTTTCCTCGTCCTCGGCGCCTCCGGCCGGCAGGCCCAGATCCCGTTTCCGACCCGCGAGGTCAATCTGTTGCAGGCGGTCGCCGCCGCCGGTGGCCTCGACGACTTCACGGCCGATCCCATGGGTGTGTTCGTCTTTCGCCGCGAACGCCGCGAGCAGGCCGAGACACTCCTCGCCGGTCCCGAGCCCGAAGGCCTGCCACCCGGGCCCGGCCGGCCCGTGGTCTATCGCCTCGACCTCACCCGGCCGGGGGCGCTCTTCGTCGGCGAGCGCTTTCGCGTTCGCGACGGCGATGCGATATTCATCACGAACGCGCCGTTCACCGAGCTGCGCAAGATCCTCCAGGTCTTCAACTCGGTCCTCGTGCCGGTGCAGACCACGTCGACGCTCACCCAGTAGCACGAGCGATGCCCGGCCGTCGGGATCGCGAGACGGACACGCCACCCATGGACACGACCTCGCACGGGCTGCCGCAACGGCGGGTCTTCTTGTTCCTGCAGGGGCCGATCGCGCCGTTCTTCCGCCGGGTCGCGGCGCGGCTGGAGGCCCGGGGGCATCGCTGTCTCAAGGTCAATCTCAACCTCGGCGACGCCCTCTTTTGGCGCCGGCCCGGCGCCGTCGCCTATCGCGGCGGGCGTGTCGGCTGGGCGGCCTTCGTCGCCGATCTGCTCGACCGTGAGGGCGTCACCGACGTGGTGCTGATGGCCGAGCAACGCTGGCACCACCGCGTCGCCATCGCCCAGGCCCGAGCCCGCGGCATCCAGGTGGTGAGCACCGATTTCGGCTATCTGCGGCCGGACTGGATCACGCTCGAGCGCGACGGCATGACCGGCTGGTCGCGGTTTCCGCGCGATCCCGACGCCATCCGCGAGCTCGCCGCCCGGGTACCTGCGGAACCGCTCGCCAAGCGATACGACGACAGCTTCTTCTGGCTGGCCACCTGGGACGTCGCCTACCACCTCGGCGCGATCCTGGGCTGGATGCTGTACCCGTTCCACCGCTGGGAACACGTCCACCACCCGCTGTTGGTCTACGCCGGGATGATCCCGCGGCTGTTGCGCGGCCGCCGCCGCCGGCGCCGTGCCCGCCGCACCGTGCGCAAGGTGCTGGCGTCGCGGCGACCGTATTTCCTGTTCCCGCTCCAAATGGAGAACGACGCCCAAATCCGGGCCTACTCGCCCTACGACGACCTCAAGCGTCCGATCCGCGACGTGATCCGGTCCTTCGCCGCGCACGCGCCGGCGGACAGCCGCTTGCTGATCAAGCTGCACCCGCTCGACCCCGGCCTGCGCGACTTCAACCGACGGGTGCGCCGCGCCGCCGCCCGCGCCGGGGTCGCCGACCGGGTGGTCTATTTCGACGGCGGCTCACTCGACCGCCTGCTCGCCCACGCCCGGGGCGTGGTCACCATCAACAGCACGGTGGGCTTGTGGGCGCTGCGCCACGACTGCCCGGTCGTGACGCTCGGCGACGCCGTCTACAACGTCCCGGGTCTGGTCACGATCGGCGAGCTGGACCGCTTCTGGACGAACCCCGAGCCGCCCGATCCCGAACTCCGGGACGGGTTCTTGCGCGCCATGGCCGCCACCATCCAGATCCGCGGCGTCTATCACCTCGAGCCGGGTCTCACCGCCGCGGTCGAGGCGGCGGTCGAGCGCCTCGCCCGTGGCTGCATCAATCGCCCGCTGCCGCCGGCCCCGGCGCTGGCGGCAGCCCCGAGCCACCCGCCGACAACCGCCGCCACCCTCGGCTGACCGCCGCGGCCGCCGCCACGGCCAAGGTCTCGGGCCGGCGCACCGGTGCGGCGGGGACACACTGCAGCTGCGCCAACAGCCATTCCGGGGTGCAAGGCCGCCCGCTGCGCGGGTCGACATAGTGCGGGTAGAGCAGGAGCACGCCCGCGACCAGCGCGTCGAGATCGAGGCGACGGCCGCGACGCGCACAAGCTGCCAGGTCCTCGGTGAGCCCCCAGCCGGCGTAGAAGGGCAGTCCGTGGCACGCCACCGGCAGCCCCCGCAACAGCGCCTCGAAGCCGAGCAACGAGGTCATGACCTCGACCCGGTCGACGACGTCGAGCACATCGGCGGCGGCGATCTCGGCGTCGAGGACGAGATCGGCGAAGCGCGCCGCGGTCCTCGCCGGCACGTGGCCGCGCCGGACGCCGCTCACGACGTCGGGATGCGGCTTGAAGACGAGGTAGGCGCGCGGGTGGCGGGCGCGCGCGCGTTCGAGCAGGGTGGCGTTGTCGGCGACGTCGAACGTGCCCAGGCGCAGCGAGGCGTCGTCCTCGACCTGGCCGGCGACCAGCACCAGTTCGCCGCCCGCGGCGGCGGCGCGCAGCCGGCGGCCGGCGTCGCCCCGCCCGATCCCGTATTTGGTCAGCCGTGCCCGCACCAGACGGTCCCGAAACGTACGGGCACGGTCGAGCAGCGCCGGCGTGAACGCCCGCTCCGCCAGCAGGTCCTCCAGATCGCTCGGACCATGGGCGTCGAACGGCGGGCGCTGCGCGTCGAGGACGTAGGAGCAGCCGAGCACGAGGCGGCTGCCCAGCCCCACCGAGCGCAGAAAGCCGTCCTCCATCCACAAGAACGGCACCGCGCGCGCTCGGCAGGCGGCGGCGAGCGCCGGCGGCGTCCGGCTGGCCCAGCCGACGACGCGGTCGGCGTCGGCGAGCCAGCCGCCGGCGGTGGCCGGCGTGGGCGAGCGAAAGCGCGGTCCGGATCCGCGGGCGGGAGTGAGCATGCGCCGGGTCCAGGCCCGCTTCCAGCGGTCGATGCCGACGCAGACCGTGCGCGCGGTCTGAGCGTGCGCGCCGTCGCGCAGCAGCGTCAGGTGGTCCACGGCCTGCTCGAACGAGCAGGGCGCGAACCCGTGCGGGTCGCGGTAGCGGCTGTAGAGCAGATAGGCCGCGGCGAAGATCTCGGCGAGGCCGGCCCGCCGCCGGCGACGTTCGCAGACCAGCCGGTCGGCGGTGAGACCCCAGCCGGCGTAGAACGGCATGCCGAAGCAGCGCACCCGCACCCCCGCCATCAGCGCCTCGAAGCCGAGCTGGCTGGTGACGCAGTAGACCGTGTGACAGGCGTGCAGGAGGGCCCAGGGGTTCACCGCCGCACGGATCACCTTGAGGCCCGGCGCGTCCTCGAGATGGGTGAAGTGGCCGCGGCGCTCGCCGGCGGCGACGGCGGGATGGGCCTTCACCACCAGCGTGGCCTCGGGGTGCTCGCGCCGCGCCGCCTCGAGCATGCGCGCGAAGGTGATGGGACCGGCCAGACCGTAGCCGATCGAGAGGTCGCCCGCGGTCTGATCGACCACGAGCACCTGATCGCCCGCCGCCGCCAGGCCGAGCTCTTCGGGCGCGCGCCAGGGCGCGGCGTTGTATTTCGACAGGCGGCGCTCGCGCAGCATCGCGATGCCGGCATCGGCGCGGGCGAGCAGCTCCGCGCGCGCACCCTCGCCGGTTTCGATCATGACCTCGAGATCGCTGGCGCAGGTCGCATCGTAATAGATGCCGCGGCGATCGAGGACGTGGCTCAGCGCCGGCTCGCCTTCGGCACCGGTGCGCACCGAGCGCAGGAAACCGTCTTCGGTGTGCATCACCGGACGGCGGCGCCGTCGAGCCCGCGCGCTCAGCCATTCGGCGCTGCGCTTGCGGCCCCAGACCGTCACCGGCTCGCGCGTCGTGCTCCGCCCCACTGCCGCTCCCCGCGCGCCGCGCTCGTCAGCGTCGCACCGCGCGCAGACCCTCGGCGGTGAGCGCGGCGGCGCGCTCGAGCTCCGCCGCAGTGTGCGCGCAGGTCAAGAAGAAGCGCAGCCGCGCCGCATTCTCCTCCACCGCCGGGTAGAGGATCGGCTGGACGTTGACGCCCTGCTCGAAGAGCCAGTTGGAGAGCCGGGCGGCGACCACCGAGCTCTTCACGATCACCGGGACCACGTTGAAGCCCTCGCTGCGGCCGACGTCGAGGTCGTGCGCCCGGCAGCTCTCGACGAACGCACGGCCGTTCGCCTGCAACCACCGCGGCCGCTCCGGCTCGGCTTCGAGGAGGTCGATGGCCGCGGTCGAGGCCGCCGCCATCGGCGGCGGCATGCCGACGCTGTAGAGAAAGCCCGGTGCCGCGAACTTGAGCATCTCCACCAGCACCGCCGAGCCGGCGACGTAGCCGCCGCAGCCGGCGAAGCTCTTCGAGAGCGTCCCCATCCAGATGTCGACCTCCGCCGGCGCGACGCCGGCATGCTCGGCGAGGCCGTGGCCGGTCGCACCCACGGTGCCGACGGAATGCGCCTCGTCCACCATGAGAAAGGCGTCGAAGCGCCGGGCGAGGGCGACGAACGCGGCGAGATCGGGGGTGTCGCCGTCCATCGAGTACAGCCCCTCGACGACGATGATCGCCCGCTCCGCGCGCGCCCGGTAGGAGCGCAACATCGTCTCGCAGCTCGCCGGATCGTTGTGGGCGAAGGCCCGGCGCGCCGCGCCGGAGAGCTGGGCACCGAGCTGGATCGAGTTGTGGGCGAGTGCGTCGTGGACGATCAGATCGCGCGGGCCGAAGAGCTTGCCGAGCACCGAGACGTTGGTGCCGTGGCCGCTCACGAAGGCGACGGCGGCCTCGGTGCCGTGCAGGCGCGCGATCGCCGCCTCGAGCGCGGCGTGGACGGGGCGCTCGCCGCCGACGGGGCGGCTCGCCGACGCGCTCGTGCCGAAGGTGTCGATGGCCCCTCGGGCCGCGGCGACGACCGCGGGATGTTCGACCAGGTCGAGATAGTTGTAGCTGGCGAAATTGAGGTAGTCGCGCCCGGCGATCGTGGTCCGGTGACCGGCGGCGCGCTCGTGCACGCGAAAGAACGGGTTGGCGATGTCGAGCCGGTCGGCCGCCAGCTTCTGGACCAGGAGTTCGCGGTAGAGCGGATGGTCGCGCAGATCGGGACGCGACGACGTCCGCCCGTCGTCGTCGAGGCGGTGCGGCGCGGGCTCGGCGCTGCGCCCGGGGCGCGCCCGCATGGCGGCGATGACGCCGGCCTTCACCCCGGCGTCCAGGCCGAAGAGCGATCCGCGGCGCGTACTCACGGCAACAGCTTCATCTTGGACGGCTCCAACTCTTCGGCGTCCGGCGTCGTCAGCGGTGCCAGCGCGGCGGCGTCGGCCTCCGCACCGTGGCGAGCGATCAGCGGGTCCAGGTCCGACGGCGGGTCGTCGACGCCGTGGACCCGGGCGACGACCTCGCGGGCCAGGCCGCGGATCGTGGTACCTTCACCGATCCCGGTTACCGGCAATTCCACCCCCGCCTTGTCCTTGAAAGCCATCGCCAGCTCGACGCCCATCAACGAGTCCATGCCGAGATCCATCAGCGGCGTGTCGACGTCGACGCGATCGGCGGGCAGGCCGAGCACCCCGGCGACGATGGTTGCGAGCGCGGTGGCGACGAGCCCGACCGCCTCCTCCGGCGTCGCCTCGGCGAGCTGCTCCTCGAGCGACTCGCCGTCGCCGAGGGCGGCCGCGGCGTCGTCGCGTCCACCCACGAGCTCGTCGAAGCGGCGCGTGCGCCTGAGGCCCGGCAGCGCGCGCATCCGGCTCCAATCGAGATGGGCGACGAGCCGATCGCCGCTTCCTTCCACGAGCAGGCGGCCGAGGGTGTCGAGCGCCGTCGCCGCGTCGAGCTCGCGCCGCCCGAACCGCGCGCCCAGCGCCTTCTTCGCGGCGTCGTTGCGGGTGAGCACGCCGGCGTCGGCGATCGGACCCCAGGCCAGCGCCAGCCCCGGCAGCCCGCGCGCGCGGCGCGCCGCGACGAGGCTCTCCAGCGCGAGGTTGGCGGCGACGTAGTTGGCCTGGCCGGGATTGCCGATCGCCGTCGTCGCCGAGGAGTAGACCACGAACAGGTCGAGCGCGTCGTCGGCGGTCGCCCGATCCAAGACCCGGGCGCCGTCGAGCTTCGGCGCCAGCACCCGCGCCAGCCGGTCGAAGTCCATGTCCTCGAGCGGCGCGTCGTCGAACACCGCCGCGGCGTGCACCACGCCCTCGAGCGGCGCCTCGGCGCGCAGCGCCGCGAGCGCGGTCTCCACCGCGGCGGCATCGGTCGCGTCGACCGCCGCGGCGACGACCCGAGATCGGAAGAGCGTGGTGGAGGGAAAGAGTGTAGATCTCGGTGGTCGCCGTATCATTAAAAAAAAACAAAAAAAACAAAAAACAAAAGGAACAAAATATTGTGTTTCTGGGAAAAACCCCCCATCGGGTGATGGGTCTATAGGGGGGGGCC
>CAZCVH010000062.1:0-10101 GCA_964502115.1 uncultured Geminicoccaceae bacterium | reverse complement strand
CGGCGCTTCGGGATCCGGTGGCGCTTCGGGATCCGGTGGCACCGGGCCGGCTATCATCGCCCGGACGAGCGGGCCTTCGCCCGCGCCCGGTGCGGGTTCGGCGCGATCACCGCGGGCGGGTCGTGGGAGATCGACGACGGCCGCCGGTGCCAGCGCTGGGCGGAGGTCGATTGGAGCCGGGGTGGACGCGACCGCCATCGCGTCCGCCGCACGGCCGAGGGCCTGCGCCGGCGCCACGTCGAAGGCCGGCACGTCGAGGACCACCGCTTCGAGCGGCGGCGCGGCGACGCGTTCGACCTGGCGCCGTGACGCCGGCTCAGGCCGCGGCGCGGCGGGCGGCGTGGACGCGGGCGAGGCCGCGGCGCAGGCGGTCGAAGAGGTCGTCGATCTCGTCCTCGCGGATGATCAAGGGCGGGCAGATACCGACGACGTCGCCCGGCAGCGGCCGCAGGATCAAACCCTCCCGCAGGCAGGCTTCGGTGATCTGGGCCGCCATCTTGGCCTCGGCCGGGAAGGGCGCGCGCGTGTCCCTGTCGGCGACGATCTCGAGCGCGCCGATCAGGCCGACGCCGCGGGCCTCGCCGACGAGCGCGTCGTCGCCGAGCGCCGCCAGGCGTTCCTGGAACCGCGGCGCCACGGCGCGGACGTGGTCGAGGATGCCGTCCGCCTCGTAGATCGCCATGGTCTCGAGCGCGACCGCCGCGGCCATCGGGTGCCCGCCGTAGGTATACCCCATGCCGAACGTGCCGAGCTCGTCGGTGCGGTCGGCCAGCGTCTGGTAGACGTGGTCGGCGATCATCAAGGCGGCGATCGGGGCGTAGGCCGAGGACAGTTGCTTGGCGCAGGTGACGAGATCCGGCTTGATGCCGTAGGTCGCGGAGCCCCACATGTTGCCGGTTCGCCCGAAGCCGCAGATGACCTCGTCGGCGACGAAGAGCACGTCGTGCTTGGCGAGGACCGCCTGCACCTTCTCGAAATAGCCCGCGGGCGGGGTGATGACGCCGCCCGCACCCATCACCGGCTCGGCGAAGAAGGCGGCGACGCGGTCCGCGCCTTCGGCCTCGATCAGCCCGTCGAGCTCGGCGGCGAGGCGGGTCGAGAAATCCTCCTCGCTCTCACCCTCGAGGCCGTCGCGGTACCATGACGGCGTCGTCACCTGGCGGAAGCGGTCGGCCATCGGCAGATCGAAGCCGGTGCGGGCGTAGGGCAGGGCGGTGAGGTGGCCGCCGGCGAGCGTGATGCCGTGATAGGCCCGCCGCCGGCTGATCACGAGCTTCTTCTCCGGGCGGCCGCGGGCGTTCTGGTAGTACCAGATCAGCTTGAGGGCGCTGTCGATGGCCTCGGAGCCGGAATTGACGAACCACACCTTGGCGATCTCGGCGGGGGCGCAGGCGACGAGCTTCTCGGCCAGCTCGATCACCGGCATCGTCGAGCGGTGGGCGAAGGTGTGCATGTAGGGCATGGTGTCGAGCTGGCGGCGGGCGGCCTCGACCAGCCGCTTCTCGCTGAAGCCGAGCCCGGCGCACCACAGCCCCGACAGGCCCTCGATGTAGCGGTTGCCGTCGTCGTCGGTGACGTGGATCCGCTCGCCGCCGGTGATCACCAAGGGCCCCTTGCTCTCGTGGGCCCGCAGGTTGGTGTAGGGGTGCACGACGTAGGCGACGTCGCGGGCGGCGGCGGAGTTCGGGTTGTGTGCCATGAGGCTCCTCGACGGCGGGGGCGGGGCCGAGGCTTTGCCACCGGCCGGGTGAGAGATTATCGAGTGCGGCGGCGCGGGAAAAGCGATCGCCCGTCGCGGCGGTGTCGAGCAACGGAGCTGGGAATGCTGGAGGCGCGCTATCGCGAGCTGGTGGAGCGGGGCGAGATCGAGCCCGACGGCGATCAGGCCCGCGCCGTGGCCGAACTCGCCCGGCTCGAGCGCGCGCTCGCGGACTACCGCCCGCCGGGTCGGGCTCGGCGCGGGCTGTTCAAGCGACGCACGGCGCCGGCCGACCCGCCCGCCGGGCTCTACCTCCACGGCGGCGTCGGCCGCGGCAAGTCGATGCTGATGGACCTGTTCCACGGTCGGGTCGACGTCGAGCGCAAGCGCCGCGTCCACTTCCACGACTTCATGCTCGACGTGCACGGCCGACTGCACCAGCGGCGGCGCTCGCACCCCCGCGAGGGCGAACCGCTCCTGCCGCTCGCCGACGCCCTCGCCGCGGAGGCGTGGCTGTTGTGCTTCGACGAGTTCCACGTCACCAACATCGCCGATGCGATGATCCTGGGTCGGCTCTTCGACGCGCTCTTCGCCCGCGGCGTCGTCGTGGTGGCGACCTCCAACTGGCCGCCGGACCGGCTCTACGAGGGCGGCCTGCAGCGCAACCTGTTCGTGCCCTTCATCGAGCGGCTCAAGGAGCGCGTCGCGGTCGTCCCGCTCGAGGGGCACCGCGACTACCGCCTCGACCGCCTGCGCGAGCTCAGGGTCTACTGGCACCCGCTCGGCGCGGTGGCGCGACAGGGCCTGGAAGAGCTGTTCGCGACCATGACCGACGGCAATGCGGGCGAAGAGGAGACCATGCACGTCGGCATGCGCCACCTCGTGATCCCGCGGGCGAGCCACGGCGTCGCCTGGTTCGATTTCGGCGATCTGTGCGAGCGGGCGCTGGGGGCCGCCGACTACCTGGCACTCAGCGAGCGCTACCACACCATCATCGTCGAGGGCGTGCCGATGCTGACCCCGGACAAGCGCAACGAGGCGCGCCGCTTCATGACGCTCGTGGACGCGCTCTACGAACGCGGCACCCATCTGGTCGTCGCCGCCGAGGCGCCGCCGGAGACGCTCTACCCCGAGGGCGACGGCGCCTTCGAGTTCCAGCGCACGGCGAGCCGGCTCAACGAGATGCAGTCCAAGGACTGGGTCGACCGCGCCCGCGAGCGCGCCGAGCACGCCGGCCCGATGGATCCCGCCTTGCTGCCGCACCACGCCTGAGGAGGGGTGATCCTTGTCGACGCAGAGCACCGCCCGCCCCATCGGCGCCACCGATCTCCGCGCCCGCAAGGGCGGCGCGCCGATCGTCGCGCTCACCGCCTATCTCGCCAACACCGCGGCGATCGCCGATCCGCACTGCGACGTTCTGCTCGTGGGCGACTCGCTCGGCATGGTCGTGCACGGCTATCCCTCGACGCTGCCGGTCTCGCTCGACCTGATGATCCTGCACGGCCGGGCCGTCGTGCGCGGCGCGAGCCGGGCGCTGGTCGCCGTCGACATGCCGTTCGGCTCCTACGAGGCCGGCCCGCAACAGGCGTTCGCGAGTGCGGCGCGGGTCATGGCCGAGACCGGCTGCGGCGCGGTCAAGCTCGAGGGCGGCGCGCGCATGGCCGAGACCATCGCGTTCCTCGTCGCCCGCGGCGTGCCCGTCATGGCCCATGTCGGGCTGACGCCGCAGGCGGTGCACACCTTCGGCGGCTTCAAGACCCAGGGCCGCGAGCGCTCGCAGTGGAAGGCGATCGAGGCCGACGCCGCGGCCGTGGCCGAGGCCGGGGCGTTCTCGGTGGTGCTCGAAGCCGTGGTCGAGCCCCTGGCCGCCCAGATCACCGAGAACCTGGCGATCCCCACCATCGGCATCGGCGCTTCGGCGGCCTGCGACGGCCAGATCCTGGTGATGGAGGACATGGCGGGGCTGACCCCGCGGGCCCCCAGGTTCGTCAAGCGCTACGGCGAGCTCGCCACCGCCCTCGACGAGGCCGTCGCCGCCTACGCCGACGACGTCCGGGCGCGACGCTTCCCGGCGGCGGCGCACGTCTACGTGCCGAAGTCCGAGTAGGCCGCGGCGCGGCGGTGCGCGGACCCGCCGCTCGGGGCTCTCAGGGGCGGAAGTCGGCGGCGAGGCGGACGGTGCCGGCCTGGCCGGCCGCGGCGGCGCCGACGCTGGCGCCCGGTTCGACCAGACACGCCGCGAGGGCATCGATACCGTCGTCGCGATTGTGCGAGCCGGGCTGAAAATCGCGCATCTCCTGGACGAGCGGGGTTTCCAGCACGCGGCGGTGGACCCTGAGCGAGCGCGCGGCGAGGACCGGATCGAAGGCTTCGACGATGCGGCGGTCCTTGTTGCGGGTGGCGGTGTGCTCGCGCACCGCGACGGGCGCGCCCACCCGCTTGATCGTCTGACGCAACAGGTTCGGCAGGAACCTGCCGATGCCGTTGGTCTCGAGCGTGATCACCGGGCAGCCGTTCTTGCGCGCGATCGCGACCACCTGACGGCACAGCTGCGTCGCCTCGTCGACCTCGCCCGCGAGGTTCGGATCGTGGCGGAGATAGACCATGTCGGTGCACCAGAACCCGCCGGCGGCATCGACGAAGACGACGGCGACGACGCTGGCATCGCCCCCGCTCGGCGAGCCGAAGGCGGGATCCCACCAGCAGTTCACGGTCTTGAGCTCGCGGCCTTCCAGCGCGTAGCGCAGGCGGCGGTTGACCGTCGCGATCTCGAGCTCGGCGTCGAACGCCACCAGCCGGCCCGGATCGAGCCGGACCTCGCGCAGGTCCACCGGCTCCAGGAGCATCTGGGCGCGAAAGCGCAACGGCCCGACCTCGCGCTCGAGGGCGTCGACCTTGTCGCGCGGAAAGCGCTCGGGCCAACGCGAGCGCCCCCGCTCGTCCAGGATCGGCAGCACCAGCCGGCTGTAGTCCGCCAGGAACGGGCGGTTGTCCGGCTCGCGGCCTTGCGGGTCGGCGTAGATCGTGTCCTGGGCGTGCGGCGTGCCGATGCAGAGCTGAAGGCCGCCCGGAACCAGCACGAAGGAGAGCTCCGCCAGCCGCCGCCTGAGGTCGTCGCGCTTGGTGGCGGTGTCGGCCGTGTTCGGCACCTCGACGTCGTCGCAGATCACCAGGTCGGCGCGCGAGCCGGTGAGGTTGGCGCCGAGCCCGCGCGCCAGCATCGACGGATCGCGCAGCTCGCGCGGGCGCTCGACGGTGAGCTGATCGGACGCCCACGAGCCTTGCGCCGGCGCGAGCAGGGCCCTGGCGAGCGGATGGCGCTCCAAAACGCCGCGGACGTTGCGCACCATCTTGGTGGCGAGGGCGTGCTCGGCGGCGACCACCAGGATCCTGAGATTGGGATCGACGCTCAACAGCCAGGTGCAGAAGAGCCCGACCAGCGTCGACTTGCCGGCGTCGCGGAACACCATCAACAACAGCCGCTCGTCGCCGCGCCGCCAGGCCTCCTCCAGCCAGCCGGCGATCTCCAGGTGCAGCGCCGGGGTCGCGAGACCCTGCAGGCGGTTCCAGAGCCAGAGGTACTGGCGAAAGCTCACCAGCCCGTCGCCGCGTCCCGCCGTCGTCGCCTCCGCCACGGTCCGCCTCAGAGATCGAGCAGCGAGCCGCCCACCTTCATCGCGCCACCGACGACGTCCTTCGTCACCCGGTTGCGCGAGGCGAGCAGGTTGCGGCGCTGCCGCGCGCCGGCACGGGCGCGGATGTTGCGGATGGCCAGATCGCGCTCCTCGACGGCGAGCGCGTCCTCTTCCATCAACTCGTCCTCGATACCGCGGCGCACCGCGCGCGCCGAGCCGGTGCCGCTGCCGGTCCCCGAGCTGGCGGCGATCGCGCGCGCGGCGGCGAGCCGTTCGCGCCGTTCGCGCTCGCGCTGCGTCCGCTCGGCGGCGTCGCGTTGGCGGACCTCGGCGACGTCGCGCGCGGCTTCGGCTTCGACGGCGGCGTTCTGATTGCTCGACTTCGACCGCGACAAAGCGGCGTCGACGCCGATACCGGCGAGCGTGGAGAAAGCACCCATCAGCGTGTGATCCTTACGTCGGAGGTGACCGAAAGCAGGTGAAACTCCGCCGGCTCCGTGAGCCGGATGCGCCACCACGGCGCGTCGCCGGAGCGGCGCCAGCCGCGCGCCCGCAGCGTCTTCATTCCGGTGAAGGGCGGCTCGTCGACGGCGGCGAGTTCGACCTCGCGCAGCCCCTCGCCGAGGTCGACGGCGAGGGTGCGGGTGGCGTGGAGCTGCAAGGTCAGCTGTACCGGCCGGAAGAGCTGGGCCGGCCGGCGGCCCTCGCCGAGCAGCGGCAAGGGCGCGATCGTGCCGGTGAAGGCCAGACCGGCCTCGACCCGACGTGCCGGTTGGGCGGTGGTGACGGTGCCATCGGTCACCGTCGCGGTGCCGGCGGGCGCGCCGTCCGCCAGCACCACGACCTCGCGGCCTTCGAGATGGTCGAAGCCCGACCAGGTCGTGGTCGCGACCTCGGCGGCGGCGCTGCGGGCGGCGTCGAGCCGATGGTCGTCGGCGAGCGCTTCGATGCGGCTGGTGCCGTCGCGCTCGACCACGAGATAGACCCGGCCACCGGCGGGCGCGACCGCGCGCACGCGGCCGTCGGTGCGCTGGCGCGACCAGGCCACCATGGCGGTGTTGCGGTCGAGCGTGCAGGTCGCCAGCGCCCCGTCGCCGTCGACCATCATCAACAGCCGGCGCTCGGGATCGAAGGCGAGATCGAAGGGGTCCGCGACCAGATGACGGGCGCGCACGGCGAGGTTCTCGGCCTGATAGGCGGCGTCGCTCCGGGTGAAGACGTACTCCACCACCGCGTCGCCGCCGCGGGCGACGAAGACCGAGGTGCCGTCGACGCTCGCCGGCGGGACGTAGCGTGGCTCGTAAGAGCCGAGCCCGGTCTGCTTGACGGCGACGACGTCGGCCGGCGACAGCGGGCGGCCGTCGACGGTCCACTCGCTCGCGGTCGTGAACACCTCCAGCTCGCGGCCGGTCGAGAAGGCGCGGACGGCGTGCGCGGGATCGTCGCCCAGCGCGATCGCGATCGCCTCGTCGGCCAGGCCGGTGCCGGTGTCGAAGTCGAAGGGCCGGCCGATGCGCGACATCCACAAACGGTTCGGCATGCGCGGCACGCCGCCGGCGATCAGGCGGTCGCGGAAGACGATGCAGGCGCTCGGATAGCCGGCGACGGGGCTGAAGGCCTGCTCCGCCCAGTCGAAGGTGCGTGCCGCGTCCGCGATCGACGTCTGCGGGATGCCGAGCGCGGTGAAACCGTCGGCCGCCACCGAGGTGAGCGCGACCTCGCTGGTCTTGAAGCGCAGCCGGGTGCCGACGTGGTCGGGCCCGAAGACCTGCTGGTTGCTGGTGAAGGCCCAGAGCTCGCCGCCGTCGGGGGCGGCTTCGAGGCTGGCCTCGGGGTTGGCGTACTTGGCGTAGGGCTGGAGGCGGACGACCTTGGCGTCGTCGGCACCCGGCTTGGTGTCGAACACCCAGCTCACGACGCGCCAGTGGCCGTAGGGCTCGAGCACGACGTGCTGCGGCGGCAGGGCGGGGTGACAGACGAAGAGGTCGCCGCGATGCGCGGCCCAGCTCAGCCGCGGCAGGTGGTCGGCGGTCCAGGGCGCGTCGAGCGCGGCCACGAGCTGTTCGTCGTCGTAGATCAGCGCCCGGCGGTCGACGAGCACGAAGACCCGGACGGTGCCGCCCTCGAGCGGGACCGCGGCGAGGCGGCCGGGGCCGCCGATGGTGGCGACGTGGCGCAGACCGGCGCGCCGCTTCACCCCGCCGCCGGTGGCGACCCGGACGTTGGTGAGCTCGAGCGCGCCCTCGTCGTAGGCGCCGAGGTCGCTGCGCCCGATCAGCCGCGGGTCGATCTCGCCGGCGGCGAAGCTGGTCTGCAGCGGCCGGACGCCGGCGGTCACGACCGCACCCTGACGAGGCTGTCGTCGCCGACGCGCGGCGGCGTCTCCTGGGCGCGGTCGATCGCCCAGGCGCGCTCGAGCTCGCGCTCGGCCAAGCGGTCGAGGGCCTCGGCGCGCGCGGTGTTCTCGGTGATCGGCATGCAGAGTTCGGCGGCGAGCTTGGCGATCACCGCCGCCCGGAAGAAGGGCGGAAAAACCTCCTCACCGGGGCGGAACTGGTAGGTCAGCACGGCCGCGCGCGCGTCGCTGTGGAGCTCGCCGGCGACGAGGGCGTAGCGCGGGCCGGCGCCGCGATCCTCGACGTAGATCGCCCGCAGGAAGTCGGCGGGCAGCGCGAAGCGCACGGCGAAATCGGCGAGCGGCGCACCGTCGAGGACGCCGAGCTCGGCGCGCTTGAGGGTGAAGGACCAGGGATGCGCGGTCAGGGCCGCCTCGACCACCACCGGGTAGAGCGCGGCGGCCACCGCGGCGCTCGCATCGGCGTCGTCGAGGCCTCGGATCGGCAGGGCGCCGAGCTTGACCAGCGCGGCGTTGACAAGGTCGAGATCGGAAAGCGGGCTCGCCATGGCGCTATCGGGCTCCGGGTGGGGTCCGCCGACGGCGGCAGCCGCCGGCGGACCGGTCGCGTTCGCGTCAGGGGTGCCCGAACTCGTCGGGCGCCCGGACGCCGACACGGGTGCCGTCGTTGACGGTCACCACGCGCAGGACGTGCTTGGGCTCGTGCGGCATGCCCAGGTTCAAGAAGACGAAGTCGCCGACGCGCAGGAGCGGTGCGGCGGGGTCGAAATAGCCGTCGCCGTCGACCGCCTCGGTCCGATCCGCGCTGCGGTAGTGCCACAGCGTGAAGCCGTTGGCGTAGGAGAGCGGATGCAGGCCGGCCGGATCGTAGGCCATCGGCTCAGGCCTCGCTGCAGATCATCTTGATGCAGCCGGCCGGGTCGATCAGGCCCGCGCCCTGCGACATCCAGTTGGCGACGAAATGCGCCGCACGCTCGCCGACCCAGCTGATGTCGGCGGTGACGTCCTGGCCGATGGCGTGGGCCAGCGCGCTCTTGTGGTACCAAAAGCAGGTCCGCTGCTTGGAGCCGCCGTCGAAGGGTAGGCCCGAATGCGCGATCCACATCGTGCCGAGCCAGGACTTCGCCTGGGTGCCCTGCCAGGGCAGGTTTTCGCTGCCGACATACTCGGCGGAGGCGAACTCGGGCAGGTCCAAAAGGTTGGCCCACTGCTTCCAGCCGACCACGGCGTAGCGCTCGCCGTCGTCGGGGACGTCCTCGGCGCCGAGAAGCTCGAGCGCGGCCAGCACCTTGGCCTTGGTCAGGGCCTTGGTGGCGTCGCCCGCGCTCTCGGCGGTCTGGTCCAGCGCGGCGATGATGAGCTGGTCGGTCTGCCGCCCCAGGGCGTAGGCGCCGGCGCGGGCGAGCGCCTGGCGCTCGTCGATGTTGACCTTCATCTCGTCGAGGCGGTCGACATAGTCGCCGGCGTAGTAGTCTTCGAGACCGACCTCGACCGAGATGTGCTCGGCGTTCATCTGCGGCACGAAGTCGTGGCGCGGCTTGGTCTGGGCGAGGCCCTTGCCGATCCGCTGGAAGACGCAGCTGGACCCCACCACCCCGGTGCGGGTGCGCACGGTGCGGCGCAGCTTGCTGCCCTGGCGCTGGAAGGCGTCGTGCACTTCGCTCTCGAACTGCTTCACGAAGGCGCGGTCGATCGTCATGCTCATGGCGAGTTTCCTAGGGGCTTACGGGAGGACGGGACGCCGTCGACCGGTTCTCCCCCGCGGGGGCCGAGCGGGGCGGCGGGATGGCGGCGGCGGCCGCGTCGGGTTGTCGCCGCTGCGCGAACTCATTCCTTGAAGAGGCGCTCGAAGCCGCGGGTGACCTCGCCCACGAAGGCCGGGTCGCGGTCGCGCCAGTAGCGCGGGTCCTGCATCATGCGGCGGAGCTGGCCCTCGTCGGCGGGGGTCGCCGGGGCGTCGGCGTGGACCACGCGCGGCTCGCGCGCCTGCATCATCTGATGCATCGCCATGACGCCGTCGTAGCTCGAAGCCAGCGTGTCGTAGACCTCGCTCTCGAGGTTGGCCTTGCCCCAGGTCCGCAGCTGCTCGGCGGTGGATTGCCAGCCGTCGGGCCCGCCGAAGGCCTGCTCGAGGCGGCCGAGTTCCTGCTGGACGAAGACTTCGCCGTAGGCCTCGCTCACCGCCGGCAACAGGTAGTCCTCGGCGAGCTTGTAGACGAGCTGGGCCTGATCCTGGGTGAAGCCGGCCTGGTGGAGGCGCTTGTTGACCTCCGGGTCGGGCGCGACGAGGTCGCTCGCGGTGGCGATCTCGTAGCCGTCGGGATCGGCCGGGATGTCGGGCCGCGGCGCGGCGTCGGCGTCGTCGAGCGAGGCCTCCGACGCCGCGGCGTCGGAGGCCTCGCTCGACGACG
>CAZCVH010000061.1:0-10190 GCA_964502115.1 uncultured Geminicoccaceae bacterium | reverse complement strand
CATGCCGTTCGCCCACACCGCCGCCGTCGCCTCGTCCGTCGTGGCCACGATGACCCGCATGGGCCGCGGCATCTACACCCGCCCGGCGGCGGAGCGGCCGGAGCGACCGCTCGAACTCTACGAGTTCGAGGGCTGTCCGTTCTGCCGGCTGGTGCGCGAGGCGCTGACCGAGCTCGACCTCGACGCCCTGGTCCATCCCTGCCCCAAGGGCGGGACCCGCTTTCGCCCCCGCGTCGTCGAGCTCGGCGGCAAGGCGCAGTTCCCCTTTCTGGTCGACCCGAACACCGGCCGGCAGCTCTACGAATCCGGCGATATCGTCGCCTATCTGTTCGAGACCTACGGCAAGCGCCCGCTGCCGGCGGCGTGGCGCTTCGCCAGCCTGAACGCGGTCTCCTCCGGCTTCGCCACGATCTCGCGCGGCGGCGCCGGCAGCCGGGCGCGGCCGTCGCGGGAACCGGCGGAGCCGCTCGTGCTCTACAGCATCGAGAGCAGCCCGTTCGCGCGGCTGGCACGGGAGACGTTGTGCGAGCTGGAGATCCCCTACCTGCTCAAGAGCATGGGGCGCACCAAGCTCATGGAGAGCCTGCCGCCGCCGCTGCGCGATCGCCTCAACCTCGCGGTCGAGGCCGAGACCGACAACCGGCGTGAACTCGAAGCCCGCGTGGGCAAGGTGATGGTGCCGTATCTGATCGATCCCAACACCGGCGAAGAGATGTTCGAGTCGCAGATGATCCAGCGCTATCTCGAGCGCACCTACGCCGGGCATTGAGGCGACGAGGACGAAGGATGCGGATCGTGATCTGGGTATTGGGCGGCCTCGGGGTCCTGGCGGTCGGCACCGTCGGGGCGTGGTGGTGGTACAGCCGCAACATCGAGACGCCGAACTACGCGGTGGTCAGCCGCGACGGCGACTTCGAACTCAGGGACTATCCGGCGATGACGGTCGCGGAGGTCGTGCGCGAGGGCGCGCGCTCGCAGGCGCTGCGCGGCGGCTTTCGCCCCCTCGCCGGCTACATCTTCGCCAAGGAGCGGTCGGGCGAAAAGATCGCGATGACCGCGCCCGTCACCCAGGAGCCGGGCGAGGGCGACAGCTGGCGGGTGCGCTTCATCATGCCGCGCGACCGGTCGCTCGAGGAGCTCCCGCGGCCGGCGCAGGACGACGTCCGGCTGGTACGCACCGAACCCCGGCGGATGGCGGCGGTGAGGTTCAGCGGGGGATGGGAGAGCGCGGCGTTCGCGACCCACGAAGAGCGCTTGCGGGGGTGGATCTCGGCGCGGGGCCTCGAGGTGACGACCGCCCCCACCTACGCCTATTACGACGATCCCTTCACACCCGGCTTCCTTCGGCGCAACGAGGTTTTGATCGGGGTCGAAGGCGGCTGATAGGGCGGAGCGAGGAGAGCGATGGTGCGCGCGGCGGATCGGCTGCAGACGGCGGGCGTGCCGCGCGAGGTCGTGGCCGCCATGCTGGAAGACGGCCGGGCCTTCACCGCCGCGGCGGGCACCACGCTTTTTCGCCCCGGCGACGTCTGCCCCGGCTACATCCTGCTCGCCGCGGGGCGCATCCGGGTCGCGCTGGTGGGCGGCTCAGGGCGCGAGGCCACGCTCTACCGGGTGGGGCCGGGCGAACTCTGCGTGCAGACCTTCCAGTGCCTGGTCGAGCACTTGCCCTACACCGCCTGCGGTACCGCCGAGGACGATCTCGACGGTGTGCTGCTGGAGCAGGCGGCGTTCGAGCGGCGGCTCGACGCGAGCACGCCCTTTCGCCGCTTCTTGATGACCCAGGTGGCGCGCCGCTTTCAGAGCCTGACCGAGGCGGTGGAGCTCACCGCGTTCACGCCGATCCCGGTTCGCCTCGCGGCGGCGCTGTTGAGCCGAGCGCGGGGCGACGAGGTGCCGCTGACCCACGCCGCCCTCGCCGCCGAGATCGGCACCGCCCGCGAGGTGGTGAGCCGCCAGCTCGAGCGCTTCGCCAAGGCCGGCCTCGTCGCCCTCGAGCGCAACCGGATCCGCCTGCTCGATCACCGGGGCCTGCGTCGCACCGCCGAGGGCGAAGGGTGATCAAGTCACCGACACCGGCGTCGTGCGCGTCCATGCTGCCGCCATCGTCGCAACCGTAACGGAGGATCTCTGCATGTTCGCCACCAATGTCGGGAAGATCGACCGCATCGTGCGGATCGTCGTCGGCCTCGCGCTCCTGGCGCTGGTCTTCGTCGGGCCGCAGACGCCGTGGGGCCTGATCGGCCTCATCCCGCTGGCCACCGGTCTCGCCAGCAAATGCCCGGCCTACAAGCTGCTGGGCATGAACACCTGCGGCGGCGAGAAGACCGCCTGAAGCGACCGCGACGCGGCCGCCACCTCGGACCGCCGGGCGCCGCGGCGCCCGGCACCGGGCGGCTCAGATCGAGCCTTCGACCATTTCCTCGGCGAGCACCCGCTTGGCGGTGCGGGTGGCCGCGTTGGCCATCGGCACGCCGGAGTAGACCGCGACGTGCAGCAGCATCTCGCGGATCTCCTCGGGCGCCACACCGTTGTTGCGGGCCCCCCGGACGTGCAGCGCGAACTCCTCCTGGTCGCCCTGCGCGGCCGCCAATGCCAACGTGATCAGCGAGCGCGTGCGCCGGTCGAGATCCGTGCGCGCCCACACCTCGGCCCATACCGTCTCGATGGTGAAGCGCTGATACTCGGCGTCGAACTCGTGGGTCTGCTCGGTCTTACGGTCGACATAGGCGTTGCCGAGCACTTCGCGGCGGACGGCGTTGCCGCGTTCGTAACGATCACTCACGATACACACCTCCCGTCTGCGGCGTCACCGTCGGTGCGACGTCGACGCCTGAGCTTCGCTACGTAGTTTGAACGAGGAAACGCCGAAAGAGAACCGCCTCCTTCGCCATAGACGGTGGCGGGCCACGTGCCCGCGCCGCCCGCCACCGCGCGGCGCCACAGCGCTGGACGCGGCCGCCGCGAAGCCCCATAGAGGCGCGAGAGGTGCAGTTTTTGGCGGAGCGGCGACGCATGCCCGCACGGATCTATCGGCCCGCGAAGCCGGCGGTGTCCTCCGGACGCGGCAAGACCCGGTTCTGGTTGTTGGAGATGGAGCCGAGGGAGCGCGGCGAGCCCGACGCCCTGATCGGTTGGGTCGGCTCGGGGGATACCGAACAACAACTGATGATGCGGTTTCCCACCAAGGAGGCAGCGATCGCCTACGCCAAGCGCGAGGGCCTCGACTTCACCGTCGACGACCCGCACGAGCGGCGGATCAAGCCCAAGTCCTACGCCGACAACTTCATCCGGCGGACGTGAGGGGGACGCGGGGCTTGCGCCGGCGGAGGCTGTCGGGCTTCATGCCCACGGGCTCCCGTAGCTCAGCCGGATAGAGCACCCGCCTTCTAAGCGGGCGGTCGCAGGTTCGAGTCCTGCCGGGGGCACCACGACGGCTCGAGCCTCCTCGAAGCTGCCGGACTCCCGATACTCCATGATCGCATCGGTATCGCCGGCGGTCACCACCGCCGACAGATGATCTTCGCCTCTCGCCCGCGGAAAGGCGTAGACGGCGCCCGGCTTGAGGATCGGATCGGCGGTGCCCGCGGCGACGTCGACGTCGCCGAGGCGGAAATGCACCGGCCTCGAGATTTCGACGAACAGCAGATGGCCCTCGAAGATCACGGCGGACCGAGCGGGCGCGGTGCCGATGATCAGCTCGCGCCGGTTGCCCCACTTCCAGTGCGCCATCGGCAGGCTGGTGCCGTTGAAATCGCGAGCGTATTTGGTGGACGTCATCGTCGTCTCCTCGGCGCGGCCGACGCCGGCGGCGGGTTCGTGCCGAAATAAGATGATCTCCCTTCAAGCCGCGCAACGCCGGCGCCGCGCTCAAAAGCGCAGCGTGGCGTGGACCGCGAGGATGTCGACGGCGCTGTCGTAGCGGCCGCGCAGCGTCCCGCGGCCGCCAAGGTCGGTGGGTCCGCCGTCGAGGTCGATGTCGCCGTCGGCGACGAACAGGTGGGAATAGGCGCCGCCCACGCTCACCCCCGCCCACGGCGTCCAGGCCACTCCGAGCGACAGCCAGGTCCGGTCGTTGCCGGGGATGCGCGGGGTGCGCGAGGCGTCGTCGATCGGGGACTGATCGAACGCGATCCCGGCGTTGAGGGTGAGGTCGTCGCGCGGGCGATACTCGCCGCCGAGGGCGAAGAACCAGGTGTCGTTCCAGCCGTGGCGGGTCGGCGGCGGGTCGTTCAGATCGGCGAGCTGCACCTCGAGGGTGTCGAAGCTGCTCCAACCGGTCCACTCCACCGTGCCCAGGAGGTCGAACGCCGCGGTCACCCGCTGACGCAGTCCGAGCGAGGCGACCTGGGGCGTTGCCACCGCGGCGCGTCCCGTGTCCCGCCGCGTCGGCCTCAGCGGCGAGGTGAGCGCGAAATCGCCCTCCAGCGAATGATTGATCTGCGAACGATAGCCCAGGCCGATGCGCGTGCCGTCGACCGGCTCGGCGAGGACGCCGAGCGTGAAACCGTAGTCCCAGTCGTCGCCGTGGACCTCCGCGATGCCGTCGGTGGCCGGGCTCGGCGGCGTGCCGGGGCCGATCGCGCGATCGGAGAGATCGATGGCGTTGGCGAGCGTGGCTTCGGCGTACTGGGCGACGAAACCGACGGCGACGCCGAGGCGGTCGCCGACCTCGTAGGCCAGCGTCGGGTTGATGTTGATGGTGGTGAGTTCGCTCTCGGTGGCGTGGTACCGGCCGGCCCAGTCGTCGGGCTGATCGCTCCTGAGCCCGAACGGCGCCGTCACCCCCAGACCGAGATGCCAGGCGCCGTGGGCGGACGCGGCGTAGACCGCCGGCACGAACACGTCCTCGGCGATGTCGCCGCCGGCGCCGCCACCGGTCGCGACCCCGGCGACGCCACCGTCGGTCGCGCGCGCCAGCTTGAACTCCGCGCGCGGGACGAGGTAGCTCACCGACAGGTGGGCGCTGCGGCCGTCCTGGAGGGTGAGCGTCGCCGGGTTGAAGAACAGGGTGGAGATGTCGTCGCCGCCGGCGGCGGCGCCGGCGAAGGCAACGCCCTGGAAGCTCCCGCTCTGCTCGCGTATGGCGAATCCGGAGGCGTGAGCCTGAACTTGAAGTTGTGCCACCGCCGTCGAAAACGCCACGATCAGCACACGATGCATCACCACCTCGCAGATAGCGGGAGAGGGCTCGGGCGGTGCACGTCCCGAGCGGTGGACGGCCCGGGCGGCGGCGGAAAGGAGCCCGCTCAAGACCTCGTCGGCGCTAGCGTTTATCGCGGCAAGGGTGAACGACGCGTCGACGCCACTACCAACGCGACAACGCGCCGCAGGGCAGAAGACGCGCGCGATCGCATGCGTGGGGGCTGTCGTCCGGGGACGAGATGCGATACCTTTGGCTCGTGTTGATCAAGGACCGACACGTATTGGCCACGGAACGAGACGCCTCGCCGCTTCGCGGGCGAGCCGCACCCGCTCCTCGGCCCAGCATACATCGTCGCGCGCGCGATGGTGGGGAGACGCCGGTTTGTCACCTCGTCGCTACGAGGAGGCGCCGGCACCTCGTCGCGCCGAGGAGGCGACGGCACTTCGTCGCGCCCAGGAGGTGCAGGACGATCTTGTCGATTTCGAAGAGTGACACCCAGTTCATCTTGCACTCGTTCCGGTCGCCGCGGTCAAAACGTCGCGTGCGACCGTCTCGTTTTTCGCTATACTCTAAGACGATAAGAAAACAGACTCGCGGGGGTGCCCTTCGTACGGACATGACGCCACGTCTCAGCAAGGAATGACGCGGATGGCCGAAGCGCCGAACAACGATTTCGCGGATCTGATCGCCCGGGATCGGGCGGAGCGCCAGCGGTACGAGTGGCGCGGTACGTTCTTGGAATACCTCGAAAAGATCAAAGAGGATCCGTCGCTGGCGTGGTTGTCGCATCGCCGCCTCTACGAGATGATCGTAGGTCCGGGCGTCGAGCCGAAGGATCCCGAGGCGGACTCGCGCCTGCGCCGCATCTTCGGCGACCGGATCCCGCCGACCTACCGCTTCTTCGAAGACGAGTTCTTCGGGATGGAGCGCACGCTCGACAAGATCGTGCGCTACTATCACGCCGCGGCGATGGGTGGCGAGGAAGCCAAGCAGGTGCTCTACCTGATGGGCCCGGTCGGCTCGGGTAAGAGCTCGTTGGTCGAGCGGCTCAAGCGCGGGCTCGAGGACCTGCCGCCGATCTACGTCATCGACGGCTGTCCGATGTTCGGCGATCCGCTGACGCTGGTCCCACGGCATCTGCGGCCGGCGTTCGAGGAGATGCTGGGGGTCAAGATCGAGGGCGACCTGTGCCCGCCGACCCGCTGGCGGCTGTTGAACGAGTTCGACGGCAAATACGAGGAGATGCCCATCCGCACGATGAGCTTCTCCAAGCGCGGGCAGCGTGGCATCGGGATGGTCCCGCCGGTCGATCCCAACAACCAGGACACCTCGGTGCTGATCGGCTCGGAGGACATCTCCAAGCTCGACCGCTACTCCGAAGGCGACCCGCGCATCCTGCAGTTGAACGGCGCCTTCAACGTCGGCAACCGAGGCATGGTCGAGTTCATCGAGGTGTTCAAGAACGACACCGAATATCTGCACACCATGATCACCGCCACCCAGGAGAAGTTCATCCCGGCGCCCGGCCGCCACGGCACCTGCTCGGTGGACACCAGCATCGTCGCCCACTCGAACGAGGCGGAGTGGCAGCGGTTCAAGGCGGACCATACCAACGAGGCGATCCTCGACCGCATCGTCGTGGTGAAGGTTCCCTACAACCTGCGGCTCTCCGAAGAGGTGAAGATCTACCAAAAGTTCATCGACCAGTCGAACTTCCAGGCCAAGATCGCGCCGCACACCCTCGAGATCGCCTCGATGTTCGCGATCCTGTCGCGGCTCGAGCCGTCGCCGAAATGCGATCTGATCACCAAGCTGCGCCTCTACAACGGCGACGAGGTCGTCGAGAAGGGGCGCACCAAGAAGATTTCCGTGGACGAACTCCACGAGGACGCCAAGCGCGAGGGGATGTTCGGCATCTCGACGCGCTTCATCATGAAGGCGCTGGACGCGGCGCTGAGCCACAACCCCGACGCCATCCATCCGCTCTCGGTCCGCGAGGCGCTGATCCAGATGGTGCGCGAGGCCGAGCTCGCTGACGACGTCAAGAAGCAGCACCTGGAGTTCCTGCAGGACACCCTGCACAAGGTCTATCTGGAGCTGTTGGAGAAGGACATCACCAAGGCGTTCGTCTACTCCTTCCAGGAGCAGGCGGAGACGCTCTTCCACAACTACCTCGACCACGCCGAGGCCTTCGTCACCAAGACCAAGCTGAAGGACCAGCACACCGGCGAGGACCTGAATCCCGACGAGGCTTTCCTCAAGTCGATCGAGGAGCAGATCGCCATCATCGGGCCGGCGGCCGAGGGCTTCCGCCAGGAGGTCATCGCCTTCTTGTGGCGGGCGACGCGGCGCGGCGAGACCGTTTCCTACACCGCCTACGAGCCTTTGAAGGAGGCGATCGAGAAGAAGCTGATGAGCTCGGTCCGGGACATCAGCCGCATCATCACCAAGGCGCGCACCCGCGACGAAGAGCAGGTCGAGCGCTACGACCGGATGGTGCAAACCCTGATCGACAGCGGCTATCCGGTGGAGACGATCGACACCATCCTCAAATACGCCGCTAATCACCTCTGGAAGGATTGAGGGGGCAAACGTCACGACCGTGGTGGATTCCATCTTCCGGCCTTTCGCCTCGGGCGATGCGCTCAAAAGCGACCGCACCGCCCGGGACCGCCAACGTCATCGCCACAAGCTCAAGGAGGCGATCCGCGAGAACATCGCGGACGTGATCGCCGACGAGAGCATCATCGGCCGTGATCGGGACAAGGTGATCAAGATCCCGATCCGCGGGGTGAAGGAGTACCGCTTCGTCTACGGCGACAATCAAGGCGGCGTCGGCAGCGGCCAGGGCGACACCCAACCCGGCCAGGTCGTCGGCGAGCGCCAGGACGGGCAGGGCGAGCCGGGCAAGGCCGGCGATCAGCCCGGCGTGGACTATTACGAAACCGACGTCACGCTCGAGGAACTCGTCGACATCATGTTCGAGGACCTGGAACTCCCGGACCTCGAGCGGCGCATCCTCAAGGACGTCGTCGCGGAGCGCACGGTCAAGCGGCGCGGCTACCGCAAGTCCGGCGTCCGCGTGCACCTCGACCGGCGGCGCACCGTGCGCGCGCGTGTCCGTCGGATGAAGGCGCGCGGCGTCGAGCCGCCGGAAGAGCCCGAAGATCCCCGCGAGGCTCGCGGTCTGCCGGTCCACCCCGAGCACGGCAAGAAGCGCTTTCCGTTCATCGACGACGACCTCACCTACAAGAAGCTGATCGAGGATACCAAGCCCGAGAGCAACGCCGTGGTCATCTGCATCATGGACACCTCGGGATCGATGGACTCGATGAAGAAGTATCTCGCCCGCAGCTTCTTCTTCCTGCTCTACCAGTTCGTCCGCACCAAGTACGAGCGGGTCGAGTTGGTCTTCGTCGCGCATCACAGCCGCGCCAAGGAGGTGACGGAGGAGGAGTTCTTTTACAAAGGGGAGAGCGGTGGTACGATGATCTCCTCAGGTTACCACAAGGCGTTGGAGATCGTGCGGGATCGCTTCCACCCGCAGCATTGGAACATTTACGCTTTCCACTGCTCCGACGGCGACAACTTCGAAAGCGACAACCAAGCGACGCTCAAAGCAGCGCAAGAACTCTGTGACGTCAGCAATCTCTTCGGCTACGGCGAGATCAAGCCGATGGGTTCGCACTTTTACGAAAGTTCGATGCTCGAGCTCTTCGGCAAGCTCGACAAGCCGAACTACCAATCGGTGTTGATCGAGAGTAAAGCCGATATCTGGCCGAGCTTTCGCGCCTTCCTGTCGCGCGAGCAGGCGGAGAACGCTTGATGGCCGACTGGACCGTCGACGAACTGCAGCGCTGGGACGAGAAGATCCGCGAGAAGGTCGAGGAGTTCGGGCTCGACTGCTACCGTCAAGAGTTCGAGCTCTGTGATCACCATGCCATGCTGGGCTATATGGCCTATCACGGCATGCCGGCGCATTATCCCCACTGGTCCTACGGTAAGTCGTTCGAAAAAACCAAGACGCTCTACGACCACGCCGTCAGCGGCCTTCCTTACGAGCTCGTGATCAATTCCGATCCGTGCCTGGCCTACCTGATGACCGACAATTCGTTGACGCTGCAGATTCTGACGATCGCGCACGTCTACGGTCACAACGACTTCTTCAAGAACAACTTTACCTTCAGGAGCGCGACCGACGCGAAGGAGACGATCGGCTCCTTCAAGGCGCGGGCGGACCGGGTGCGCAGCTACATCGAGGACCCGTCGATCGGTGACGAGCGGGTCGAGCGCGTGCTCGACGCCGCCCACGCGCTGGCCTTCTGCATGAGCCCCAACGCCGCCGTCAGGCGTCTCAGCGTCGACGAGCAGCGCGAGCGGGCGAGGCCGAGCGAGACCGGCCACGACCCGTTCGCGGTCCTGCACAAGCGGCCCGAAGCGCCGCCCCCGACCACCGAGCGCTTCCCGCCCGAGCCGGTGAGCGACATCCTCGCCTTCATGCGCGACCACCATCCCACCCTCGCCGAGTGGGAGCGCGATCTCCTCGACATCGTCGATTCCGAGACGCGGTACTTCGTGCCGCAGATCGAAACCAAGATCATGAACGAGGGCTGGGCCAGCTACTGGCACCATCGGATCCTCGAAAGCCTCGATCTGCCGCACGACCTCCGCATCGAGTTTCTGGTTCGGCACAACCAGGTCGTCTGCCCGCATCCGGGCTCGATCAACCCCTATCACCTCGGCTTCGTGCTCTGGCACAAGATCGCCGCGCGCGACGGCGAGGAGGCGATCTGGAAGGTGCGCGAGAGCGATCGCGATGCGGCGTTCCTCAGGCGCTTTCTCGACGCCGAGACCATGCGCGAGCTCGACCTCTTCAGCTACGAGCCCAAGGGGGACAAGCTCGTGGTCGATTCCGTCGCCGACGAGGAGCACTGGGCGGACGTCAAGCGCAAGCTCATCGCCCAGGTCGGCGCCGGCACCAACCCGTCGATCCGCATCACCGACGCCGACTTCAACCGCCGGCGCGAGCTTTACCTGGTGCACG
>CAZCVH010000060.1:0-10407 GCA_964502115.1 uncultured Geminicoccaceae bacterium | reverse complement strand
GGCCGGGCCGGTCCGGCGCGCGCCCCCGGCCCGGTCACGGGCTTCGCCGGCATCGAAGACCGCAAGGCCGAGGGTGCGCACGGCCCTGTAGCAGGACAGTGCAGAGACGCCGTGAGGCGACATCCAGATTAACGAGGTGTCGCCTTGGCCTGATCGGTTCTCCGGCTGGAGGTCTGCCGGAGCTCGAGCGCTTCGGCCCGTGACGCCGGCGGACGGCCGCGGCCAGGGCGGGCGTGCGATCGCGCTGCCGACGTCGCTCGAGCCGCGACCGTTTCAGCCCAATAGCACCGCGCGCAGGCCGTAGGCGATCACCGCCAGGACGGCGAGGCTGGCGGCGTAGAGCGCCGCGAACCACGCCAACTTCTTGGTTCGCCCGGTCAATGGTAGCCCTCGGCGACGTTGGTTTTGCCGCGGAACACCCAATAGGCGTAGCCGGTATAGGCGAGGATGATCGGCAGCAGGATCGAGGCTCCCACCAGCATGAAGGCGAGGCTGGAATCGGGTGCGGCGGCGTCGTGGATGGTGATCTCGAAGGGCACGATCAGCGGATAGAAGCTGATGCCGAGCCCGACGAAGGAAAGCACGAACAGGCCGAGCGCGCACAGGAACGGCGCGCGCTCCTCGCGGCGTTGCAGCGCCAGCCACGCCCGCCAGGCCAGAAGCGCCACCAACAGCGGCACCGGGCTCAGCACCGCGATGTTCGGCCAGGAGAACCAGCGCTCGGCGATGGACGGGTGGTGGAAGGGCGACCAGATCGACACCGCGAGGATGCCCGCGACCAGCACCGCGAAGAACGGCTTGGCGAGACGGAAGGCGCGGTCCTGCGGCGCGCCCTCGGTCTTCAAGATCAGCCAGCCGCAGCCCAACAGCGCGTAGCCGCAGACGAGCGCGATCCCGGTGGCGACGCTGAAGGGCGTGAGCCAGTCGAACCAGCCGCCGGCATACGCGCGACCGGCGACCTCGATGCCCTGAATCCAGGTACCCAGCGCCAGCCCTTGGCAGAAGGCGGCGAGCGTCGAGCCGGCCCAAAAGCCGATGTCCCACAAGGTCTCCCAGCGCTTCGAGCGGTGGCGGAACTCGAAGGCGACGCCGCGGAAGACGAGGCCGAGGAGCATGATGATCAAGGGTGCATAGAAGGCCGGCATGACGACGGCGTAGGCCAAGGGAAAGACGGCGAACAGACCGCCGCCGCCGAGGATTAGCCAGGTCTCGTTGCCGTCCCAGACCGGGGCGATCGAGGCCGAGAGCAGGTCGCGCTCCTCGGCCTTGCGGAACCACGGAAAGAGGATGCCGATGCCGAGATCGAAGCCGTCGAGCACGACGTAGGCCAGCACGGCGAAGGCGATCAAAAAGGCCCAGACCAGGGCGAGGTCGATGGCCATGGCTCAGTCTCCCGCGCCCTGGGGCAGCGCCGGCCCCGGTGTGATGCCGGCGGTGCGCGTCGGCGCCTCGTCGGCGCGGTCGGTTTCGCGCGGCTCGACCGGCCGTCGCATCAACGCCAGCAGGTAGAGCGTGCCGGCCCCGAAGACGATGAAGTAGACCACGATGAAGGCCATCAGCGACGCGCCGACCGCGGGCGCCGCGACGGGCGCGATGCTGTCGGACGTCTTCAACAGGCCGTAGACGGTGTAGGGTTGCCTACCGACCTCGGTGGTGATCCAGCCGGTGACGACGGCGACGAAGCCCAAGGGCCCCATCCCGACCAGCGCCTTGTGGAACCAGCGCGCGTCGAAGAGGCGGCGCCGATAGCGCAGCCACAGCGAGACCAGCCCGGTCGCGATCATCAACAGCCCGATCCCGACCATGGCGCGGAAGCTCCAAAAGACGATCGCCGCGTTCGGCCGCTCGTCGGCGTCGAACGCGTTCAGCCCGGTGATCTCGCCGTTCCAGTCGTGGGTGAGGACCCACGAGCCGAGCTTGGGGATCTCGACGGCGTACTTGGTCTCGCCGGCCGCCATGTCCGGCAGGCCGAAGAGGATCAACGGTGCCCCCTCCCGCGTTTCAAAATGGCCCTCCATGGCGGCGACCTTGGCGGGCTGGTACTCGAGGGTGTTCAGGCCGTGCAGATCGCCGGCGACGAGTTGCAACGGCGCGACGAGTGCGGCCATCCACATCGCCATCGAGACCATGACGCGCGCCGCCGCATCGGTTCGGCGCTTGAGGAGGTGGAAGGCACCGACGGCGCCGACGACGAAGGCGGTGGTGAGATAGGCCGCCAGGGTCATGTGGACGAGGCGGAAGGGAAAGGACGGGTTGAAGACGATCGCCCACCAGTCGTCGGGAACGAACTGGCCCTGGGCGTTGAAGGCGTAACCGGCGGGGGTGTGCATCCAACTGTTGACCGACAGGATCCAAAAGGCGCTGAAGAGCGTGCCGGCGGCGACCATCAGTGTGGCGAAGAAGTGCAGACCCTTGCCGACCCGGTTCATGCCGAACAGCATGACGCCCAAAAAACCCGCCTCGAGGAAGAACGCCGAGAGCACCTCGTAGCCCATCAACGGACCCAGGATCGGGCCGGTGCGGTCGGCGAAGACGGCCCAATTCGTGCCGAACTGATAGGACATCACCAGCCCCGACACGACGCCCATGCCGAAAGCGATGGCGAAGATCTTCATCCAGTATTTGAAGAGCCGGAGATAGACGTCCTTTTTGGTCCAGAGCCACATGCCCTCCAGCACGGCGAGGTAGCTCGCCAAGCCGATCGAGAAGGCGGGAAAGACGATGTGGAAGGTGACCGTGAAGGCGAACTGGATGCGGGCCAGAAGGATCGCATCGAAGCTCTCGAACATACTTCCTCCGTCGAGGCGCCGAGCGACGCGGCGGCCGCGCGGCGAAAAACGCATCCATATTTTGTGATTTGGGTCGCCGCGCCGCGGTGTCGAGCGGACCGCGTGGTCGCGTCCGGCAGCGCCGCCGCGGCGAAGCGCCACGCCGATCGCGGCATCGCCGGCCGAGCGCCGAACACGAACGCCCAACAGACGGGCGGCCTGCCGCGTTCCCGGGCAGCGCGCCGCCTCCTGCGCGAACGCCGCGGCCCGCCGCTGCGGCTCCAAACGGACGTGGCATGCGATTTGCGTCACACTGTAGCGGCGTGCGAACGTCGGGCGCTCACGGTCGTTTGACCTGCGAGGGTGCGGCGTCTAACCCGCAAGCTTTGCGTCGCGGTTGGGAGAGATCACGCATGTGCGGCATTTGCGGGGAAATCGCCTTCACCCGGGCGGCCGATCCGAGCGCCGTCGGCGCGATGGCGGCGAGCCTCGCCCCGCGTGGTCCCGACGCCCAGGGCCTGCTCGCCCGCGACGGCGTCGCGCTGGGCCACCGCCGCTTGAAGATCATCGACCTCTCCGCCAAGGCCGAGCAGCCGATGACCGATCCCGAACTCGGGCTCTCGATCGTCTTCAACGGCTGCATCTACAATTATCCCGAGCTGCGCGGCGAGCTCGAGGGCAAGGGTTATCGCTTCTTCTCGACCGGCGACACCGAGGTCATGCTCAAGGCGTACCACGCCTGGGGCCTCGACTTCCCCGAGCGGCTGCACGGTATGTTCGCCTTCGCCATCGTCGAGCGCGAGAGCGGCCGGGTGGTGCTGGGGCGCGACCGCTTCGGCATCAAGCCGCTCTACCTCGCCGAGACCGACGGCGCCTTGCGCTTCGCCTCGTCGCTGCCGGCGCTGGTCGCCGCCGGTGGCGTCGACACCGCGATCGATCCGCAAGCCCTCGCCTTCTACATGACGTGGCACGCCGTGGTGCCGGCGCCCTGGACGCTGCTCAAGGGGGTGCGCAAGCTGCCACCGGCGACGCTGCGGGTGGTGGAGCGCGACGGCACGACCAGCGAGCGCGTCTTTTGGGAGCCGTCGTTCGAGCGCACGGTCGAGGATATCGAGACCCCGCGCGAGGTCTGGCGCGAACGGCTGCTCGAGGCGCTCGAGACCGCGGTCGACCGGCGCATGGTGGCCGACGTGCCGGTCGGCGTGCTGCTCTCGGGCGGGGTCGATTCCAGCCTGATCGTGGCGCTCTTGGCGCGCCGCGGCCAAAAGGGGCTCAAGACCTTCTCGATCGGCTTCGAAGCCGCCAAGGGCGAGCACGGCGACGAGTTCCGCTATTCCGACCTCGTCGCCGACCTCTTCGGCACCGAGCACCACCAGCTCTTCGTGCCGTCGAAGGACCTCGTCCACGAGCTGCCGCGCACCATCGCCGCCATGTCCGAGCCGATGGTCTCCTACGACAACGTCGGCTTCTTTTTGCTCTCGCGCGAGGTCGCCCAGCACGTGAAGGTGGTGCAGTCGGGCCAGGGCGCCGACGAGGTCTTCGCCGGCTATCACTGGTACCCGCCGCTCGCCACCTCCAACGCCGCGGTCGACGATTACGCCCGGGTCTTCTTCGACCGCGACCGCGAAAAGCTGGGCGAGCATCTGCAGGACGCCTGGCTCGACGGCGACCAGCCGCGCGCCTTCGTCGAACGCCATTTCGCCAAGCCGGGCGCGTCCTCGCCGGTCGACCAGGCGCTCCGGCTCGACAGCACGGTCATGCTGGTCGACGATCCGGTCAAGCGCGTCGACAACATGACGATGGCCTGGGGGCTGGAGGCGCGGGTGCCGTTCCTCGACCACGAGCTCGTCGAGCTGGCGGCGCGCATCCCGCCCGAGCCCAAGCTCGCCGACGGCGGCAAGGGCATCTTGAAGGACGTCGCCCGGCAGGTGCTGCCGGCGGAGGTGATCGACCGGCCCAAAGGGTACTTTCCCGTACCGGCGTTGAAGTACCTCGACGGGCCCTATCTCGACATGGTCAAGGACGCGCTGACCAGCCGCGCCGCCCGGGAACGCGGCCTCTTTCGTCGAGATTACCTCGAACGACTGTTCGCGGCCCCGGCCGAGCACATCACGCCGCTGCGCGGCTCGGAGCTCTGGCAGGTCGGGCTGCTCGAACTGTGGCTTCAAGAACACGGCATTTGAGGTGGCGATGAGCACGACGCGCGACACCCCCCGCCGGCCCCGCTTCACCCAGGCCTTCCAGCATCGGATCCAGCGGTTGCGTGCGCCGTCGGTCCGCTACGACGGCCAGCAGCCCCACGAGGAGGTCGTCCCCAACGCCAGTCTCGACTGCGGCTGGGGCCGGCTGCTGTTCGCCCACACCTTCCCGTCGACGCCAGAGCTGGTGCACGCGCTCGAGCGCGAGGCCCAGGGCGAGCGCGACATCGCCTTCTACGTCAGCGATCCCCACGTCGCCTTGGCGGCGGCGCCGACCGAGCTCTTCCTCGACCCGTCCCACACCTTCCGGCTCGATCTGGCCACCTTCAAGAGCGGCTATCGCAGGCCTGCGGGCTTCTTCATCCGCCGGCTCAAGGGCGAGGCCGACCTCGAGGCGGTGAACCGGATCTACCGGGCACGGCACATGGTGCCGGTACCGCCGGACTTCGCGCTGCACCCGGGCGAGAACCGCGCGATCACCCTGTTCGTCGCCGAGGACGAGGACACCGGCGGCATCCTCGGCACCGCCATGGGCGTCGACCACCGCCGCGTCTTCAACGACCCGGAGCGCGGCTGCTCGCTGTGGTGCCTCGCCGTCGACCCGCAGTGCCGCCGCCCCGGCGTCGGCGAGGCCCTGGTGCGCCACCTCGCCGAGCATTTCCAGGCGCGCGGCTCGCAGCAGCTCGACCTGTCGGTGCTGCACGACAACGACGAGGCCATCCGGCTCTACGAGAAGCTCGGCTTCGTGCGCATCCCGGTGTTCGCGGTCAAGCGCAAGAACCCGATCAACGAGAAGCTGTTCGCCGGGCCGCTACCCGAGGCGCAGCTCAACCCCTACGCCCGGCTGATCGTCGACGAGGCCCGCCGGCGCGGCATCCACGTCGACGTCACCGACGCCGAGGGCGGCTTCTTCCGGCTGACCTACGGCGGCCGGTCGATCCACTGCCGCGAGAGCCTGTCGGATCTCACCACCGGCGTCGCGGTCAGCATCTGCGACGACAAGGCGGTGACGCGCCGGATGGTGGAGCGCGTCGGCATCTCCGTGCCCGATCAGGTCGACGCCGACGACCGCGACGCGGTCGCCGATCTGTTGGCGCGGGGCGGCGCGGTGGTGGTCAAGCCCGCCCGGGGCGAGCAGGGCAAGGGCGTCGCGGTCGGGCTCGCCACCATGGGCGAGGTCGACCGCGCCATCGCCGAGGCCAAGAACCAGTGCGAGCGGGTGCTGGTCGAGGCGATGGTCGACGGCCTCGATCTGCGGCTCATCGTCATCGACTACAAGCTGGTCGCCGCCGCGGTGCGCCGCCCGGCGACGGTGATGGGCGACGGCACCTCGACCATCGGCCAGCTCATCGAGCGCCAGTCGCGCCGGCGCATGGCGGCGACCGGCGGCGAATCGCGCATTCCGCTCGACGCCGAGACCGAACGAGCACTCGCCCGCGCCGGCGTCGCGCTCGACACCGTGCTCGAGTCCGGCCGCGACCTCGCGGTGCGCAAGACCGCCAACCTGCACACCGGCGGCACCATCCACGACGTCACCGACCGGGTGCACCCGCGACTGGTGGACGCCGCCTGCAAGATCGCGCGCACGATCGAAATTCCGGTCACCGGCATCGATTTCATGGTGCAAAGCCCGCAATCCGGCGAGTATGCGTTCATCGAGGCCAACGAGCGTCCCGGCCTCGCCAACCATGAGCCCCAGCCGACGGCGGAGCGCTTCGTCGACCTGCTGTTTCCGCAGTCGATGTCGCTCGCGGCGCGCGAGGCCTGGGTCGGAGGTGCCGTTTGACGACCGGTCGCTTGCCGATCGACACCAGCTATCTGACGCGTCAGCTCCGCCGCCTGCTCACGGTGCCCAGCCCCACCGGCTACACCGATACGGTGGTGCGCGAGGTCTGCGACGAGCTCGCCCGCCTCGACGTCCCCTTCGAGCTCACCCGGCGCGGCGCCATCCGCGCGGTGACCGAGGGCGTCAGCCGGCGGCCGGCGCGCGGCATCATCGGTCATCTCGACACCATCGGCTGCCAGGTGAAGGGCCTCAAGCCCAACGGTCGCCTCGAGCTCGCCCCGATCGGCACCTGGTCGGCGCGCTTCGCGGAAGGCGCGCGCTGCACCGTCTTCTCCGACGCCGGCGGCTATCGCGGCACCATCCTGCCGCTGTTGGCGTCGGGCCACACCTTCGACGCCCGCATCGACACCCAGCCCTCGAGCTGGGACCACGTCGAGCTCAGGGTCGACGCCTTCGCCCGCCACGACCGCGACCTGGAGACGCTCGGCATCGCCGTCGGCGACTTCGTCGCCGTCGATCCGCAACCCGAGTTCCTCGACAACGGCTTCATCGTCTCGCGCCATCTCGACAACAAGGCGGGGGTGGCGGTGATGCTGGCGGCGTTGGAGGCGATGCGGCGCGAGGGCGTGACGCCGCCGGTCGACGTCTTCTGGCTGTTGACCATCACCGAGGAGGTCGGCCACGGCGCCGCGGCCGTCGTGCCCGCGGAAGTGGCGGCGATGGTCACCATCGACAACGGCACCACCGCGCCCGGGCAGAACAGCTCGGAGTTCGGGGTGACGGTGGCGATGGCCGATCAGACCGGGCCGTTCGACTACCATCTCACCCACAAGCTGATCCGGCTCTGCCAGGACCAGGACATCCGCTTTCAGCGCGACGTCTTCAAACACTACCGCTCCGACAGCGCCTCGGCGTTGGAGGCCGGCGCCGACGTGCGCACCGCCTTGATCACCTTCGGGGTCGATTCGAGCCACGGCTACGAGCGCATCCACATGCACGCGCTGCGCTCGCTGGCCGAGCTGGTGACCGCCTACGTCGCCAGCTCGATCGAGATCAGCCGCGACGCCCGCGACCTCGCCAGCCTCAAGGGCTTCACCACCCAGCCGATGGCCGAGGCCGAACAGGACCTCAGCCGCGACACCGAAGTGCCCGAGGTCGAGACCGGCTGAGGCGCGCCGGGCGAGGCGGCGGGCGCGATGCTCGTCGCCCCGCCACGGCGGCGGCGACGGCGGCGCCGACGCTGTCGGTTCGCCGCAAGATCGACGTCGAGACCCGTCATCGCACGGGCGCAGCGGGTGGAGCGGGTCGACGGCGACATCGTCGACAGGGTACCGGGTCGACATCATGCCGAGGCGACATGGCGCCGGGTCGACCAAAGGCCAAGCGCGGTTCGCGCCGATTGCACCGCCCGCGCGCATCGCCATCATGACCGCGCCACGGTCGAGGCCCACGAGGGAGGAACGCGCGCCATGCCGGTGACCCACGCCGAGGCGAAGCGACGCACCGAGGCCCTGCAGTCGCGGCTGCACGCGGCCGGAATAGAGATCGCCATCGTCACCGACGAGAGTTCGATCGCCTATCTGGCGGGCTTTTGGGGCTATCTGAACGTCGAGTTCGGCCGGCTGACGTTTTTGCTCCTGCACCGCGGCGAGCCGCCGATCGTCATCACGCCGCGGCTCGAGGTCGAAATGGCCGAGCGCATGACCTGGATCGACGACGTCCGACCGTACGACGACGCCGGCCCGCACAGCTGGGACACGGTGCTCGCCGGCGCGCTCGGCATGCGACCGGGGCGGATCGGCGCCGAGGTCCAGCACATGCCGGCGATGGAGAGCACCTTTCTGCAGGACCGCTACCGCGGCGTGCCGATCATCGACATCGGCCCGACCATCGCCGAGCTGCGGATGGTGAAGTCGCCCGAGGAGCTCGACATCATGCGCCAGGCCGGCGAGGTCGGCACGGCGATGATGCGCGCGGCGGAGGACTCCATCGCCGAGGGCGTGCCGGAATACGAGACCGCGCTGGCGCTGATGGCGGCGGGCACCCGCAAGGCCGCGGAGCTGATCACCCAGGAGACGCTCGTCACGCCGCTGATCCACGATCTGGTATTGCTGCAGAGCGGCCCCGAGACGGCGATGCTCCACCGCCGTGCGGGCACCCGGCGCTACCGGCGCGGCGATCCGATCCATATCGGGCTCGGCGGCGTGCTCACCTTCCGGCACTACCGCCTCGGCATGGACCGCACCTACTATCTGGGCGAGGTCGACGAGGAGGGCCGCGAGCTCTACGAGACCGCGCTCGCCGCCGAGCAGGCGGCGCTGGCCGAGCTCAGGCCGGGCGCGCACGCCGAGGACGCCTACCACGCCGCCGAGACCGTCTTCCGCGAGGCCGGAATGCAGTCGACGGACCGCATCGGCCGCGGCATCGGTCTGGCAGCCTTGGAGCCGCCGCAGCTCAAGGCCGGCGACCGCACGCTCATCAAGGAGAACATGACCTTCGTGGTGAACACCGGCCTCGGCCTCGAGGGCCGCCTCGGCGGCCGCGTCGGCGACAGCGTGGTCGTGACCGCGGACGGCGTCGCGTACCTCACCGACCACCCGCGCGAGCTGCGAGTCCTCGGCGACTGATGCGGCTCGGCGTCGTCCAGGACGCGGCCGAAAGCGCCTTCGACGACCGGCTGGCGCGCCTGGACGCGGCGCTCGCCGGCGCGGGCGAGCCCTTCGATCTGGTGCTCTGCCCCGAGCTCTTCACCACCGGCTACGGGCCTTACGAGCGGGTCGCCGCCTACGACGCCGCGGCGGCGCGAACGGCCGAGGGCGCGCTCGCCGAGCTCGCCCGCCGCCACCGGGTCGCGCTGGTCTACGGCACCGTCGACCACGGCGCCGGCGCTCGCCACAACGCCGCGCGGCTGATCGATCGCGACGGCCGGCCGCTGGCGTGCCACGCCAAGCGCGCGCTGCCGCCCTTCGCGGTCGAGACCCTGTTCACGCCCGGCACGCGGACCACCGTCGTCGCCTGGGAAGGCATGGGGCTCGGCCTCCTGGTCTGCTTCGACGTCGAGTTTCCCGAAAACGTCCGCGCCGCCGCCCGCGCCGGCGCCGAGCTGATCCTGGTGCCGACCGCGCTGTGGGCGCGCGTGCCGATCGTCGCGCGCAAGCTGGTGCCGGTGCGCGCTTACGAGAACGGCGTCTTCCTCGCCTACGCCAACTATTGCGGGCCCCACGCCGGCGAGACCTATCTCGGCGAGAGCGTCATCTGCGCGCCCGACGGCCGCGAGCTCGCCCGCGCCGGTGGCGAGCCGTGCCTGCTCGCGGCGACGCTCGACCGCCGCGACATCGCCCGCGCCCGCGCCGCGCTGCCGTTCCTCAAGCTGGCCCCGACCCCCGCCGCGGCCCGCTGAACCGCGACGCGCCGCCGCGGCGGAGCTCGACCGCGCAAGCGCGCCCGAAATACCCCGCCATTTTCGCGCAAGCGGCTGAACCACAACGAGAAAATCCCGCTCCCGGTTCGTTTCGTCATCGCGCTTCGCGGACCCGCTCGCCGCCGCCGACCGCCGGCCCCGCCGCGCCGAACGCCCCGATGCCGCCGCAACCCCGCGGATCGAAAGGAAAAACCCCCGATTTGGCTTCGTTCGGCAACACCCGAGTCTCCGCCG
>CAZCVH010000059.1:0-10605 GCA_964502115.1 uncultured Geminicoccaceae bacterium | reverse complement strand
CAGGATCTCGACGAGCGGACGCGCGGCGGGGTTCATGGCGGCGTTCACGGCGGCGTGGGTAGGCGGCGCGCGCCGGCGGCGAGGCTCGCGGCGGGGGGGCGACGGCGGCGGCTCGGCGGCACTTGGTCGATAGCTCGACGCACCCGAGTTGTTTCGGTGATCTCGAAAAAATGCGTAATCGCCAGCAGTGGTACGTCGGCGACGCCGCCCTCACACGACAGCATCGAGCACGGCAACGGCGTCGGCGACATGGCCCACCAGTTGATCGGCCGTCAAGCCGTGGGGCCGCAGGCGCGCCGCTTCGTTGTGCAGCCAGACCGCGGCGGCGGCGGCCTCGAACGGGGCGAGGCCCTGGGCGAGATGGGCGGTGACCATGCCGGCGAGGACGTCGCCGGCGCCGGCGGTGGCGAGCGCCGCGCAGCCGTTGACCGCGATCGCGGCGCGCCCGTCCGGCGCGGCGACGACGGTGTCGAACCCTTTCAGCAGGACGGTCGCCCCGGTGGCGGCGGCGAGCCCGCGCGCATCGGCGAGCTTGTCACCGCTGAGCGACCACAGCCGCGCCGCCTCGCCGAGATGCGGGGTGAGCACGACCGGACCGCGGACGGCCGCGGCGAGGCCCGCGGTGTCGTCGGCGAAGCTGGTGAGCGCGTCGGCGTCGAGCACCGCGGCGCGGCCGCGCTCGAGCACGGCTTCCACCTTGGCGCGCAAGGCGGCGCCGACCCCGCCGCCCGGTCCCAGAAGCCAGGCGTTGCGGCGGTCGTCGGCGAGCCAGGCGGCGACGTCGTCGTCCGCCAGCGCGCGCACCATGACGGCGTCGAGCCGCGAGCCGTGGGTCGCCACCGCAGCGGGCGGCGACAGCACGGTGACCAGCCCCGCGCCGGCGGCGCTCGCCCCGCCGGTCTCGAGCGTTCCCGCCACGACGTTGGCGTGACCGCGGCGGTATTTGTGGTCGGCCGCCGCCGGGCGCGGGCGGGCGTCGGCCCAAAGCGCGGGCAGGTTGCACCACACCGGCGGCTGGGCCTCGCGGTGGGCCGCGGCGAGCGCCGTCGGGTCGAGGCCGATATCGACGATGGTGAGCCCGCCGCGCCGGTCGACGCCCGGCAGCAGGAAGTGGCCGGGCTTGGCGCGGGCGAAGGTGACCGTCTCGACCGCCGTGAAGGCGGCCCCTTCGATCCGGCCGTTGGCGCCGTTCACCCCCGACGGCAGGTCGACCGCGACGACGGCGAGCTCGGCCGCGGCGACGGCGTCGGCCCAGCGCGCGACGTCGTCGGGCAGCGCACGGGTGAGCCCGGCGCCGAAGAGCGCGTCGACGACGATCCCGGCACCGTCGAGTTCCGGCTCCGCGACGGCCCGCACGGGTCGGTCCCAGCGGGCCGCGGCGGTGGCGGCGTCGCCCTTCAGCGCGGCGACCTCGCCGCGCAGGTGGAGGCGGACGTCGAAGCCCCACTCGGCGAGCACGCGCGCGGCGACGAAGCCGTCGCCGCCGTTGTTGCCGGGGCCCGCGAGCACCACCACCGCGCCGCCGTCCCAGAGGTCGCGCACGCGGGCCGCGACCGCGGCGCCGGCGGTCTCCATCAGCGTCGTGCCGGGGACACCACCGGCGATGGTCCGACGGTCGGCCTCGCCCATCGCCGCCGGTGCCAGCAGTTCGAGCGCACGTGGCCGGGTCACCGGGTGGGGCATGGCCGCAATCCTCCTGTCGCAACGTCGTCGCGGCGGTGTAGTCTCGTGCGATCGACCGCCCAGTCCTAGGACGGGTATCCCGAATGCCGCAGCCCGGGCAAGCCAGCGTTCGGATCGCCGACGACGTCGCCGCCGCGCGCGCCGCCGGTCGGCCGGTGGTGGCGCTCGAAACCTCGATCGTCGCCCACGGCCTGCCGCGCCCCGCCAACCTCGAGGTCGGCCGGGCGATGACCGCGGCGGTGGCGCGGAGCGGGGCGGTCCCGGCGCTCACCGCCGTCGCCGCCGGCGAGCTGCGCCTCGGGCTCGACGACGCCGCGCTGGTCGCGCTCGCCGGCGAGCCGCCCGCGGCCAAGGCCGCCGCCCGCGACCTCGCCCGCCTGGCGGCCGAAGGCGCTTGGGGCGGTACGACCGTCTCCGGCACCTTGGTGTTGGCGGCCGCCGCGGGTATCGCCGTCGCCGCCACGGGCGGTATCGGGGGCGTGCACCGCGGCGCCGGTGCGAGCTTCGACGTCTCCGCCGATCTCGAGACGCTGGCGCGTACCCGCGCCGTCGTCGTCTGCGCCGGCGCCAAGTCGATCCTCGACCTCGAGGCGACGCTCGAATGGCTGGAGAGCCGCTCGGTGCCGGTGCTCGGTTGGCGCACCGGGCGCTGGCCCGCCTTCTACCTCGCCGATTCCGGCCTTTCGGTGCCGCGCGTCGACACCGCGGCGCGGCTGGCGGCGCTGGTGCGCACGCATTGGGCGCTCGGCGGCGGGGGCGTGGTGGTGGCGCGACCGCCGCCGGTCGCGCTGGACGAGGCCGAGGTGGCGGCGTGGACCGAGGCGGCGCAGACGCGCGCCGATCGCCGAGGGATCGTCGGCGCCGCGGTCACCCCCTTCGTGCTGGCGGAGATGGCGCGGCTCAGCGCCGGGCGCACGGTCGACGCCAACCGCGCGCTGGTGCTGGCCAACGCCCGCCTGGCGGCGCGACTGGCGGGCGAACTCGCACCGGCGCTTGAACCGTCCGACGCGGGCGCGTAGTCCTACCGCCCGCCACCACCTCTCGTCGACGTCAACGCGAAGGATCGCCGTGACCGACGGCCGCGCCGCCGAACCCACGATCGTCGAGCTCGATCGCCTCGAAGGCTTCACCCAGGGCGACGCCGCCCTCGAACGCGAACTGGCCGCGCTCTACGTCGAGACCGCGCAGCTCTATCTGGCGCGCCTGCGCCGCGCCGGCGACGACGCCGGCGAGTGGCAGCGCGCGGCGCACGCCCTCAAGGGTGCGAGCGCCAACATCGGCGCGGTGGTGGTCGCCCGCCTCGCCGCCGAGCAGGAGCAGGCGGGCCCCAGCATCACCGCCTTGCGCGCCCTCGAGGCGGAGGTGGCGGCGGTGCGCGCGTTCTTTGGCGAACGCGGCGCGCTCGCCGACGGTTAGTGCGCCTCGCCGGCGCCGAGACGCCGTTCGAGCCGGCGCACCGCCCACGAGATCGCCAGCACCAGCACGAGATATTCCAGCACGAGGAAGCTGTAGACCTCGAGCGGGCGGTAGAGCGTGGTCACCAGCTCGTTGGCGCGGCGGGTGAGGTCGGCGAGGCCGATCACCGAGACCAGCGCGCTCATCTTGACGACGATGACGAACTGGTTGCCGAGCGCGGGCAGGATCCGGCGGATCGCCTGCGGCAGGACGACGAAGCGCAGCCGGTCGAGGCGCGCCAGCCCGAGCGCGCGGGCGGCCTCGTGCTGGCCGCGCTCGATCGACTGGATGCCGGCGCGGAAGACCTCGGCCATGAAGGCGGCCTCGGTGAGCGCGAGGCCGATCACGCCGGAGGTGAAGACGTCGAAGTTGACGCCCAAGAGCACCGGCAGGCCGTAATGCACCCACAACAGCATCACCAGCGCGGGGACGGCGCGGAAGACCTCGACGAAGACGCGGTTGAAGCGCCGTGCCCACGGATCCGCCGACAGGCCGGGCAGGGCGATCAGCAGACCCAGCACCACGGCCAGCAGGGTGGCGAGGAGCGAGATTTGAAGGGTGACGGCGAGACCGCCCGCCAGGAAGGCGAGGTTGTCGCGCCCGGTCTCGGTCCACGGCGAGACCACGTACCAGCCCCAGCGGTAGCCGCCCTCGCGCCCGGCGGCGTAGGCTGCGAGCAGGCCGACCGCGACGACGGCGGCGAGCAGCGCCCAGGCCCACGGCGAAATCGGCCGGCGCGCCGGCTCGGGGGGTCGACGGCTTTCGATCATCCACGCAGTTTCCTCGTGATCGTGACCAGCGCCGGGTGCGATCCGCGGCCGCGGTGGGCGTGGTCGACGGCGCGAGCGGGAGAGCCGGGGATGTATCAGATGGTGGCGGTGGTCGGCATCACGGTTGCGGCGGCGACGCTGCCGGCGGTGGCGCAGGAGAGCCGCCTCGAGCGCGTGCTGGAGAGCGGCACGCTCAGGGTCGGCACCACCGGCGACTTCAAGCCGATGAGCTTCAAGGACCCGGCGACGGGCGACTACCAGGGCTACGACGTCGACGCGATCGAGCGCCTCGCCGCCGACATGGGGGTGGCGATCGAATGGGTCCCCACCGACTGGAAGACGCTGGTCGCGGGCGTCGTCGCCGACAAGTACGACATCACCACCAGCGCGTCGGTCTCCGTCGACCGCGCCACGGTGGCGGGCTTCAGCGACGCTTACGTCACCTTCGCGACGGTGCCCGTGACCCGCGCCGCCGAGGTCGAGGACTACGCCGGCTGGGACGACCTCGACCGCGACGGCGTGCGGATCGCGGTGACGCTCGGCACCGTCTTCGAGCAGCAGGCCCGCGCCTTCTTCGAGACCGCCGAGATCGTCACCGTCGAGGCCCCCGCGCGGGGCTATCAGGAGGTCATCGCCGGCCGCGCCACGGCCACCATCACCAGCAACGTCGACGCGGCGCAGCTCACCACCACCTACCCCGACCTCGCGGTGGTGGCCGTCGACGAGCCGCGCTCGCAGCGCCCGGGCGCGTTCCTCTTGCCGCAGGACGACCAGGTCTGGATCAACTTCGTCGACCACTGGATCGCGCTGCGCCACGCCGACGGCTTCTTCGCCGAGCGCATGGCGGCGTGGAACATCAGCCGGTGACGGCACCGCGATGGTCACCTCGGCCGCGCCGCGGTACGTAACCCGCAAGCGAGGAGCCGATGCCGACCACTCTCTACGCCGTTCCCGTCAGCAATTTCTGCGCGACCGTGCGGCTCGTCCTCGGGCTGAAGGAGGTCGCGTTCGAGGAGAGGCTGCCGCCCGACGGCTACGGCTCGGCGGCCTACGGGACGATCGTGCCGACCGCGACGGTGCCGGGGCTCGTCGACGACGACGTCGTGTTGAGCGAGAGCGCGGTGATCGTCGAATATCTCGACGCCCGCTACCCGGTGCCGTCGTTGCGGCCGGCGCGAGCGCCGGCGGCGCGGGCGCGGTTGCGCTGGCTGGCACGGCTGCACGACAGTCGCGTCGAGCCGCCGTTGCGGGCGCTGTTCGGCCATCTCGATCCGGCGCGCCGCGACCCGGCGGTCGTCGACACCGAATGGCGCCGGCTGGAGACCCGCCTCGCCGAGCTCGCCCGGGCGACCGCACCGGAACCGTTCCTCGCCGGTGACCGTCTGACGCTCGCCGACGTGTCCTATCCCGCGACCCTGCTGCTGGGTGAGCGCATGGCCGCCGAGTTGGGGCGCGAGCTCGCCCTGCCGCCGCCGCTCGCCGCCTGGTGGCGCCATCTCCGCGCGCAACCGCCGGTGGCCGCGATGCTCGCCGACTACGCCCGCGCCGTCGAGGCCTGGCTCGACGCCAAGCGCGCCGAGGGCGGCGGGTGACACGGCTGAGCGGCATCGTCGAGCGCATCGCCTTCCGCAACGAGAGCAGCGGCTGGGCCATCCTGCAGCTTCGAACCGACAAGGCCGGCAAGCTCGACACCGTCGTCGGCGAAGCCCCGCCGGTGGCCGTCGGCGACTTGATCGAGGCCGAGGGCGACTGGGTCGTAGATCCGAGCTGGGGCCGGCAGTTCAAGGCCAGCCAGGTCACCGCCGGGCCGCCCGCGGGCGCGGACGGCATCGCCGCCTATCTCGGCTCCGGCATCGTCAAGGGCATCGGCCGCGGGCTGGCGACGCGGCTGACCGCGCATTTCGGCGACGCCATCGTCGACGTGCTGGAGCGCGAGCCCGAGCGGCTGGCCGAGGTCGGCGGCGTCACGTCCAAGCTCGCCGACGAGCTCGGCGCGGCGTGGCGCGAGCAGAAGGGCGTGCGCGAGACCATGCTCTTTTTGCACGGGCACGGCCTGCCGGCGGGTCGCGCCAAGCGCATCTGGGAGGCCTACAAGGAGCGCACGATCCCGGTCTTGAAGCGCGATCCTTATGCGCTCGCGCGCGACGTGCAGGGCTTCGGCTTCGTCAGCGCCGATCAGCTCGCCAAGCAGCTCGGCGTCGACCGCGACGCGCCCGAACGCCACCGCGCCGGCTTGCGCCACGTCCTCGAGGAGGCCACCGGCCAGGGCCACACCGGCGTCCCGCGCGCCGAGGCGCAGGCCGCGCTCGCCCACCTCACCGGCGCCGACGCGGCCGCCTTCACCGCCGCGCTCGACGCCCTCGCGGGCCTCAACGGCGTGGTGATCGCCGACGACGTGCTCTACCCGCAGCCGCTCGCCGGCCAGGAGGAGCGCATCGCCGAGCGGGTGCGCGCGCTCGGCGCCGAGGGTCCGCCCTGGCCGGCGGTCGACGCCGCCGCCCGCATCGAGACGGCCGAAGCGGCGCTCGGCGTCGCGCTCTCGGCGAGCCAGCGCGCGGCCGCCGAGAAGCTCCTCGCCACCCGGCTCGCCGTGCTCACCGGCGGGCCCGGCACCGGCAAGACGACGCTGGTGCGCACGCTGCTGGCGGCGGTGCCGCTCGGCCCCGACGCCGTCGCGCTCGCCGCCCCCACCGGCCGTGCCGCCAAGCGCCTCGCCGAGAGCACCGAGCGCGACGCCAAGACCCTGCACCGCATGCTCGAAGCCGAGCCCGGCCGGCGCTTTCACCGCGGCCCGGGCCGGCCGGTCGAGGCCAGGCTGATCGTCGTCGACGAGGCCTCGATGATCGACGTCACGCTGATGGACGCGCTGTTGGCCGCGCTCGACGACGGCGCCGGCCTGTGGCTCGTGGGCGATGTCGACCAGCTGCCTTCGGTGGGCCCGGGCCGCGTGCTGGGCGATCTGATCGCGAGCGCGGCGGTACCGGTGGTGCGCCTGGAAGAGATCTTCCGCCAGGCCGAAGCCAGCCTGATCGTGCGCAACGCGCACCGCGTCAACGCCGGCGAGCTGCCCGAGACCGAAAGCGGCGACGGCCTCGTCGATTTCTACGCCATCGCGGTCAAGGACGCCGCGGACGCCCACGACAAGCTCACCACGCTGGTGGCCGAGCGCATGCCGGCGCGCTTCGGGCTCGACCCGATGGACGACGTGCAGGTCTTGTGCCCCACCAACCGCGGCGCGCTCGGCGCGCGCACCCTCAACGACGTCCTGCGCGCCCGGCTCAACCCGACCCCATCCGACGCCGTCGAGCGCGGCGAGCGCCGCTTCGCCGTCCACGACCGCGTCATGCAGATCGAGAACGACTACGAGCGCGACGTCTACAACGGCGATCTCGGCCGGCTCGCCCGCATCGACCGCGAGTACAAGACGGTCGAGGTGAGAATGGACGGTCGCATCCTCACCTATCGCTTCGACGAGCTCGACGCGCTGCAACCCGCCTACGCCGTCACCGTTCACAAAGCCCAGGGTTCGGAGTATCCGGCCGTCGTCATCGTTCTGGCCCGCCAGCACGGTCGGATGCTCCGGCGCGATCTGGTCTATACCGGGCTCACCCGCGCCCGCCGGCTGGCCGTGCTGCTGGTCGAGGGCGACGCCTTGGAGCGCGCGCTCCGCGGCCGCCGTGACGCCCGCCGGCTGACCCGGCTGGCCGAGCTCATCGAGGGGAGCCCATGACCGAGCGCGAGGACGGCATCGCGGAGCGGCTGGCGGCGGCGGGCGCGGTCGTGCGCGAGGCCGGCGCGCTCGCCCTCGGGTATTTCACGCGGCGTGGGGCGCTCGCCGTCGAGGTCAAGGGCACCCAGGACGTCGTCTCCGTCGCCGACCGCGAGGTGGAGAAGCTCGTCCGTGCCCGGTTCGCGGCGCTGTTTTCCGGCGACGGCGTCATCGGCGAGGAGGAGGGCGTGCAGGGCGACACCGCCAGCGTCTGGATCGTCGATCCGATCGACGGCACCCAGAACTTCCTGCGCGGGCTGCCCTACTGGACGGTGGTGCTGGCCTACGTTCGCGACGGTGTCTGCGAGCTCGGCCTCACCTACGATCCGGTCCACGACGAGCTCTTCACCGCCCGGCGCGGCCACGGCGCCCGGCGCGACGGCGGCGCCATCCGCTGCCGCGCACCGGCCTCGCCCACCGACGCCTGCGTCGCCTTGAGCTTCGGCTTCAAGGACGATTGGCGGGTCTATGTCGACATCCAGGGCCGCTTCCTCGCGCGCGGCGTCGACATGCGTCGGCTGGGCTCGACCGCGCTGATCCTCTGCCACATCGCCGACGGCCGCCTCGACGGCCTCTACGCCCCCGGCAACCAGAGCTGGGACTGCCTCGCCGGGCTTCTCACCGTGCAGGAAGCCGGCGGCGTCGCCTGCGACTTCCTCGGCGCCAACGGCCTCCTGGGTCGCGGTCCGGCGGTGGCGGCGGTCGCGCCGATGCGGGCGCTGACCGAGGAGCTCACCGGCGTCGCGTTGGTCTGAGATCGCCACCATCGGCCGGCTTGGCGGCCCGTGGCGTGCGGGTCCACGCTCCGCGCGCCACCTGGGAGGATCGTCGATGCCGGATGCGCTGGAACCGCGCCCGCACAGCAGCGGGATCGAGGCGCCCGAGCTGGCGCCAGCGGTCCCCCGCAAGCTCTGCACCGACTGCGGGCTCTCGCGCACCGCCGCGCCCGGCCGCTGCGGCACCGCGTGCCAGTTCATCCGCCCCGACTACGCCGCGAGCGAAACCGCGGTGCACGGCCGGTCGCGCGACCCCGAGCGCGGCGACGAGGCCTTTTTCGGCCCCTACCGGCGCATGGTGCAGGCGCGGCTAGAGCCGGCGCGCGCGGGCGCGCAGTGGACCGGCATCGCGACGCGGCTGGCCGAGAAGCTGTTGGAGGAGGGCGCGGTCGACGCCGTGCTCGCCGTCGCGGCCGACCCGGACGACCGCTGGAAGCCGCGCCCGGTGATCGTCACCGAGCCCGCGGCGATGGCCGAGTGCCGCGGCATGAAGATGGGCTATGCGCCGCTTTTGGCGCTGTTGGAGCCGGCCGCGGCGGCGGGGCACCGCCGGCTCGCGGTCGTCGGCATCCCGTGCCAGGTCCACGCGCTCAGGGCGATCGAGGCCGAGCTGGGGCTGGAGCGGCTCTACGTCGTCGGCACGCCCTGCTCGGACAACACCACCACCGAGAACTTCCACCATTTCCTCGGCCTGCTCGATCCCGAGCCGCAGCGGATCACCTATCTCGAGTTCCGCGCCGACTTTCAGGTCGAGCTCCGCTACGACGACGGCGGCAAACGCGAGATCCCGTTCCTGCAGCTACCGATCGCCAAGCTTCCCGCCGACTTCTTCCCGCTGACCTGCCGCACCTGCGTCGACTACACCAACGCCCTGGCGGATCTCACCGTCGGCTACATGGCCGGGCGCGGCGAGCAGTGGCTGGTGGTCCGCAACGAACGCGGCGAGGAGCTGGTGGAGCGCCTCGGCGGTGAATTGCGCGTCAAGGCCCCCACGAGCGCCGGCAAGCGGGCGAGCGCGGTCAAGGGCTTTCTCACCAACCTCGAGCGCGCCGCCGGCGGGCTGCCCACCCGCGCCATGCCGAACTGGTTGCGGCCGGTCGTCGGCTGGCTGATGCCGAAGGTCGGGCCGAAGGGGCTGGAGTTCGCCCGCGCGCGGGTGGAGATGAAGGCGCTCGAGACGGTGGTGCATCTGCGTCGCGAGGCGCCGCGCAAGCTCAAGCACATGGTGCCGCGGCACCTCTGGCGGCTCACCGCGGCCTACGGCGTGACGCCGAGCTCGTCGGAGACCGAGGACGGCTGAACGCCGGCGAGCCGCGCGCTCGCCGTCTCGATGCGTTCCTCCAAGCGCGCCATGAAGGTGCGGCGGTCGAGGCCGCGCGGGATCGGCTCGAGGAACTCGATGACCGCCGTACCCGGGTGTTTGTCGAACAGGCCGCGACCCCAGACATGGCCCGTGTGCAGCGCCACCGGCACCACCGGCCGGCCGAGCTGCAGGTAGAGCGCGGCGATGCCGGGACGGTAGGGCCGGCGCTCGCCCGGCGCGACGCGGGTGCCCTCGGGGAAGATCAACAGCGACAGGCCCTCCTCGAGCCGGCGGCGGCCGCCCTTCACGAGCTGGCGCATCGCCCGCGTCCCCGCCTCGCGCTGAACCCCGATGCAGCCCGATTCGAGGAGGAACCGCCCGAACAGCGGGATACGGGTGAGCTCGACTTTGAGCGGCACGGCGATGTCGTGGACGAGGCGATGGAAGACCACCGTCTCCAGCGCCGACTGGTGCTTGGAGGCCAGAAGCGACGGCTCGCTCGGCGGCGTGCCGCGCACCTCGAGGCGGATGCCGCACAGCACGCGCAAGAGCACCAGGACGCCGGCCTCCCAGCGGCGCGCCCACCACCGGATGCCGGCACCGCCGACCAGGGGCGCCAAGGGCGCCAGCAGCACGGCGATCACCGTCGTCCAGACGACGAAGGCGGGCTGGAACAAGAGCCCGCGCAGGGTCACGGCCGGCGGCTCGCGGTGGCGTCGAGCCGGCGCGCCGCCGTCGCGGCGACGACGCGGACCAGTCCGCCCACCGTCAGAGCGACGGCGACGGCGGTGCTCGCGGCCACAGATCGGAAGAGCACACGTCTGAACTCCAGTCACGTGAAACGATCTC
>CAZCVH010000058.1:0-10688 GCA_964502115.1 uncultured Geminicoccaceae bacterium | reverse complement strand
GTCGCCACCCTCCTCGCCGTAGAAGACGTCGAGGCTCTGGGCGCTCAAGGTGAGGTCGCCCTGCACGGCGTCGACGTCACCGGAGAAGGTGGCGAGGTTGCGGCGTTGGCGGACCTCGAGCGCGTCGGCGGTGATCTCGATCGGAGCGGAGCCGTCGTGACCCGCGAAGCCGGCCGGCTGCGCCCAGGCCGCCGCCGGGACCAAAAGGGCGAGCGCCGCGATCGGCCGCGCGCTCACGACCCCGCCCCCGCCGCGTCGGCGGGCGTGCGATCCGACCCGTAAACGCGCACCCGGACATCGCCGCTGAACCGCAGCACGTCGCCGCGGTCGGTCACCTCGAGCCGGTCGGCGGCGAGCTCGCCGCCGGGCCCGTCGGCCGCGACCGGCGTGGGTGTGTCGAGGCGGCCGGCCTCCAGCTCGATCGTGGCGGCCTCGGTTCGCAAACGGTAACCGTCGTCGGTGACGACCTCGATGCCGGCCGCCAGCTCCAGGACGGCGCGGTCGCGGTCGTAGAGGCCGTGGCCGGCGTCGACCGCGATGTCGCGACCGCCGCGAGCCGGCAGCTCGGCGTGCATCCGCTCCAGCTCGATGCGCCGCGGCGCGGTCGGATCCACCCGCGCGGCCTCGGCCTCGACGATGAACCCGGGCGTGCCGTCGCCTTCACCGACATAGCGGGGATGGTCCAGCCGCACCCGCCCGTCGCGTTCGAGATCGACGCCGTCGGCCGTCGGGGTGACGACGTCACCTTGCGGGCCGTGCAGGCGCGGCCACGCCAAGAGCACCGCCAACAGCGCGAACGCCCCGAGCGGCAGGGCGATCCGCATCGCCCGCACGAAGCCGCTGTAGCGCCCGGGTGAACGCATCAGGCGACGCCCGCGTGCAGGCAATCGTGGAGATGGACGACGCCGACCGGGGCGGTGTCGTCGCCGCGGGCGAGGACGAAGAGCTGGGTGACGTGGGGCTCGCCTTCCGTCATCTGAGCCACCGCCTCGGCGGCGAGGGCGTCGGCGGTGATGGAGCGCGGGGCGCCGGTCATCACCTCGCCCACCGGCCGCGCCAGAAAGGCCTCCTGCCCCAGATGGCGCCGCAGATCGCCGTCGGTGACGATACCGACCAGGCGGCCGGCCTCGACCACCCCGACGCAGCCCAGCCGCTTGGCGGTCATCTCGACGATGGCCTCGCTCATCGGCCGATCCCGGGCGATGAGCGGCATCTCGACGCCGGCGTGCATGACGTCGCGCACCCGCACCAGGCGGGCGCCGAGCTTACCGCCGGGATGGAACACCGCGAAATCGTCGCGATCGAAGCCCTTGGCCGCCAGCACCGCGCCGGCGAGCGCATCGCCCATCGCCATCATCGCGGTGGTCGAGGTGGTGGGCGCGAGCCCCATCGGGCAGGCTTCCTCCAGCCGCGGCAGCACCAGCGCCACCTCGGCCTGATCGGCGAGCGTGCTGGGGGTGCGGCCGACGAGACCGACGAGCGGCAGCGAGAAGCGCCGGGTGTAGGTGATCAGGTCGCCGAGTTCGGGGGTTTCGCCGCTGTTCGAAAGGGCGAGGACGACGTCGCCGCGGGCGAGCATGCCGAGATCGCCGTGGCTGGCCTCGCTCGGGTGGACGTAGAAGGCCGGCGTGCCGGTGGAGGCGAGCGTCGCCGCGATCTTGCGCGCGACGTGACCGCTCTTGCCCATGCCCGTGGTCACCACGCGGCCCTGGGTGGCGAGGATGCGCTTGCAGGCCTCGGCGAAGGTGTGATCGAGGCTCGCCGCGCAGGTGTGGAGCGCCGCCGCCTCCAGCTCGAAGACGCGGCGGCCCACGCGGACATGGGCCGCGCTCGCGAAACCGAGGGTCTCGGTCGTCTCGGACGCGCTCGCGGGCGAAGCGGCGGTGCTCATGCGATTCCTTCGGCAGCTCACGACCGCGCATGGCCGATCGTCGAGCAAGGCTCGTGCCATGACGAAGCGCACTATGGGTCACCCGGTGCGCTCGGTCAACGCGAGCCGACCCCGCGATCGCGCAAACTCAATGTGCGAAAATGTCGACGTCCGCCCAGCCCGCGAGGTCGAGCTCGGCCCGCGTCGGCACGAAGCCGAAGCACGCCGCGGCCAGCGCGCTGCGACCCTCGCGCACCAGCATGGCGTCGAGGCGTGCCTTGAGGGCGTGCAGATGGAGCACGTCGCTGGCGGCGTACTGCCGCTGGGCGTCGCTGAGCTCGGCGGCGCCCCAGTCCGAGCTCTGCTGCCCCTTTTGGACGTCGATCCCCAACAGCTCGCGGCAGAGATCGCGCAAGCCGTGGCGGTCGGTGTAGGTCCGCACCAGCTTCGAGGCGATCTTGGTGCAGTAGAGTGGCGCGGTGTGCGCCCCGAGGTCGTGACGCATCAGCGCCACGTCGAAGCGGGCGAAGTGGAAGAGCTTGAGGGTCGCCGGGTCCTCCAGCATCGCCTGCAGACGCGGCGCGGTGCGCTGATCCTTGGCGATCTGAACCAGATGGCAGACCCCGTCGCCGCCGCAGAGCTGCACGAGGCAGAGGCGGTCGCGACCGTGGATCAGGCCCATGGCCTCGGTGTCGACCGCCACCACCGGGCCGAGATCGACCTCGTCGGGAAGATCGCCGCGATGGAGATGGACGACGGGCGGGGAATCGCTCACGCCGATCGGACCCGGCGTTCCGATTGCACCCGGGCCGGGACCACCGGTCGGGCTGCTGTCCGGACTGGTGCCCAGGAGAGGACTCGAACCTCCACCCCCTGTCGGGGACAGGTACCTGAAACCTGCGCGTCTACCAATTCCGCCACCTGGGCCGCAGTGCGCCGTCGCCGTAAGCCCGCGGGCGCGCCGCGTCAATAGGCCCACGCCCGCCCTCGCCGCGGGGACGGGCACGGAACCTCCCTTGGAGGTCGCGGTTGGCCTGCCTATAACGTGGGCGCCGTCGCGCCCACCGTCGGGAGGTCACCATGCGCAACGACGTCGTCACCGTCTTCGGGGGTTCGGGCTTTCTGGGCCGCTACGTCGTGCGCCGCCTCGCCAACGCGGGCGCACGGGTGCGCGTGATCTGCCGCTACCCGCACAAGGCGATCCACCTCAAGCCGATGGGCGAGGTCGGCCAGATCACGCTCGAGCGCGGCGACGTCACCAAGCTCGACGACCTCGCACCCTTCGTCGAAGGCTCGCGCCGCGTCGTCAACCTGATCGGCATCCTGTTCGAGAAGGGCGATCAGCGTTTCGACGTCGTCCAGGCGGAGACGCCGGCGCGCATCGCCGCGGCGGCGAGCGCGGCCGGGGTCGAGCGCATGGTCCAGCTCTCCGCCATCGGCGCCGATCCCGAAAGCCCGGCCGCCTACGGCCGCACCAAGGCGACGGGCGAGACGGCGGTGCGCGAGGCCTTTTCGGCCGCGACGATCCTGCGGCCGAGCGTGGTGTTCGGGCCCGAGGACGACTTCTTCAACCGCTTCGGTCAGATGGCGCAGATCAGCCCGTTCCTGCCGCTGATCGACGGCGGCGAGACCCGCTTTCAGCCGGTCTACGTCGACGACGTCGCGCGCGCGGTCATGGTCGGCCTCACCGACGAGGAGGCCACCGCCAAGACCTACGAGCTCGGCGGGCCGGACGTGTACACTTTCCGCGAGCTCATGGAATATCTGCTCGGCGTGCTGCACCGCCGGCGCCTGCTGTTGAACCTGCCGTCCAACATCGCGACCCTCCAGGCCCGGTTGATGGAGTTCTTGCCCAAGCCGCCGCTCACCCGCGATCAGATCGCGCTGCTGGCGAGCGACAACGTCGTGAGCGAGGGCGCGCTCGGCCTCGCCGATCTCGGCATCGAGCCGACGCCGCTCGAGGTCATCGTGCCGAGCTACGTTCAGCGCTACGCCAAGCGCCAGCCGCGCGCCGCGTGACAGAAGCCGGCGGAACGCCTTCGCCCCGTCGGCGGTTGATCCTGGCGGCGCCGCCGTCGCCGAAGGCGCGGCGAGCGCACGGGAGAGCCGCGATGTACCGCAGAATCATGGTGCCGGTGGACCTCGAACACGTCGGCGCGCTCGACAAGGCGCTCGCCACCGCCGGCGGCCTCGCCCAGCAATACGGTGCCGCGGTCACCTACGTCGCGGTGACCACCTCCGCTCCCGGCGCGGCGGCGCACGACCCGGAAGAATTCTCGGCCGCGCTGCGGCGCTTGGCCGACGAGCAGGGCCACCGTTACGGCATCGAGACCGCCGCGCTCACCCGGGTCGGCCACGACCCGACGGCGAACCTCGACACCACGCTCTTGGGCGCCGCCGAGGAGATCGACGCCGATCTGATCGTCATGGCGTCGCACGTGCCGGGCGCCATCGAGCACCTCTTCGCCTCGCACGCCGGCTACCTCGCCAGTCACGCCGAGATGAGCGTGTTCGTGGTCCGCTGAGCCCGCCGGCTCGACCGCGGCCGGCGGCCGCCCCACGCCCGGCTGGACCTCCCGCCCCCTCACAGGGTTGCGGGCCCGCTTGCATACCATCTGCCGGAATGGTTTCACTGCGGCGACAGCGTCGCACGAAACCATTGGTCAATGGCCTTGTCCGAACCGTCATCGCCGTCCGGCGGCGTTTCACTTCTCGAGAAATTTGTCACCAAAGATACATTTTTTGCCGGCGAGCCGGAACTACGGCGTGACCTGGTCGCGGCGGCGCGGCTGCGCACGCTGGAGGACGGCGCCACCGCCGGCAGGGTCGGCGAGCGGGAGCGCTCGATCACCGGTCTGCTCGACGGCAATCTGGTCGTCTGGTTGCCGCTCCAGGACGGTTCGCGGCGGCCGTTGCACGTCCTGCGCGCGGGTAGCTGGGTGGTGTCGCTGCCGCTGCTCAACGGCGAGCCGCGGCGGGCCGATCTCTCCGCCTCGGGCCGCACCCGCCTCGTCCATCTCGACGAGGCGGCGGTGGACCGTCTCGTCGCCGCGCATCCGGTGCTCTGGCGCTGGTTGAGCCGGGTCGCGGCGGAACATCTCGATTGGGCTCTCCAGGTCTGCGCCGGGCTGCTCGCCGACCGACCGTTGCCCCGCCTCGCCGGACGTCTGCTCGCACTATCCGGCGAGTGCGCGGGCGCCCACGCCGCGATCGAGCTCAAGCAGAGCGATCTGGCGCTGTTGAGCGGAATGTCGCGCAACACCGTGAGCCGCACCCTCGGCCAGCTCGAGGCGGTGGGCCTGATCGCGCGGGGTTATCGCCGGCTGCGGGTGCTCGACCGCCACGGCCTGGCGCGGATCGCCGCGGGCGACGACCCGGCTCGGGGTCAGCCGTAGGCCAGCGCCAGCAGGATCACGCCGAGCCCCACGCGGTAGACGACGAACGGCGTGAAGCTCGCGTGCCGCAACCAGCGCATCATCGCGACGATGGCGACCAGCGCCGACAGAAAGGCGAGCGCAGCGCCGAGCAGGGCGTCGCGGGTGAGCGCGAGCTCGCCCAGGCGGACGAGCTCGACGCCCAGGAGCAGCCCGGCGGCGGCGATGGTGGGGATCGAGAGCAGCATCGAGAAGCGCGCCGCGTCGGTGCGGGCGAGGCCGAGCCCGCGTGCCGCCGTCATCGTGATGCCGGCGCGGCTGGTGCCCGGCACCAGCGCCAGCACCTGGGCGCAGCCGATGGCGAGCGCGCCCGCCACGCCGAGCGTCTCCAGCCGGCGGTCGGCCCGGCAACGCTGATCGGCGAGCCAGAGCGCGACGCCGAAGACGAGCATGGTCCAGCCGATGACGTCGAGCCGGCGCAGGCCGTCGAGCAGGCCGCCGACGACGGCGCCGACGGCGACCACCGGCAGCGTGGCGATGGCGACGAGGACGACGAGCCGCCGGCCGGGCTCGCCCATCGCTCCCGCCCCTCGCCGAAAGGTGCCGGCGACCATCGCGCGCAGGTCGCCGGCGAGATAGACGACGACGGCACCGAGCGAGCCGACATGGACCGCGACGTCGATCATCAGCCCCTGGTCGGGCCAGTCGGACAGCAGCGGCACCAGGACCAGATGGCCGGACGAGCTGATCGGCAGGAACTCGGTGATTCCCTGGACGAGGGCGAGGACGACGAGCTGCAGGAAGTCCATCGACGCCTCCCTCGATCCGCTGCTCCGGCCCGCCGCCGGCGCCGCCCCCGGCAGCGCCCGGCGATGACCATCTCGACGTAAAAGTCGTCCCGATCCGGGACCAACTGCCCTCGCCGCCCTGGACGCGCGGGAACGCCGCCGCTATACACGGCGCGGTTCCGCGCATCATCGGGAAAATGCGGGTCGTACAGCGAACAACGGCCCCTCCTTCGTCGACCCGTGCGGAGCCTTCCAACCGAGAACAGCCGGGGGGACGTGCCCATGGCCTCCAAGATGATGCGGTTCGTCTCGACTCCGCAGGCCATGCCCGACAAGCGCGGGGTCGACACCCGCCGCCGGGACTTCGACGAGATCTACGGTCGCTACCAGAAGGCCGGCGCCGAGGAGCAGGCCGCACGCTGCGAGCAGTGCGGCGTGCCGTTCTGTCAGGTGCACTGCCCGTTGCACAACAACATCCCGGACTGGCTCAAGGCCACCGCCGAGGATCGGCTCGAGGAGGCTTACGAGCTCGCCTCGGCGACCAACAACTTCCCCGAAATCTGCGGCCGCATCTGCCCGCAGGACCGGCTGTGCGAGGGCAACTGCGTCATCGAGCAGTCGGGTCACGGCACGGTGACGATCGGCGCGGTCGAAAAGCACATCACCGACACCGCCTTCGACATGGGCTGGGTGAAGCCCACCAAGCCCAGGCGCGAGCGCCCCGAGAGCGTCGGCGTCGTCGGCGCCGGCCCGGCCGGGCTCGCCTGCGCCGACCAGCTCCGAAAGAAGGGCTATCAGGTCACCGTCTACGACCGCTACGACCGCGTCGGCGGGTTGATGATCTACGGCATCCCGGGCTTCAAGCTGGAGAAGCCGATCGTTCAGCGCCGCCACGAGCTGCTCTGCGAGAGCGGCGTCGCGTTCGTCTTGAACTGCGGCATCGGCGAGGACATCGGCTTCCACGAGCTGCGCGAGCGCCACGACGCGGTCTTCGTCGCCACCGGCGTCTACAAGGCGCGCGACGTGCAGGCGCCGGGCGTCGGCCAGGCCGGCATCGTGCCGGCGCTGGAGTATCTCACCACCTCCAACCGCCAGGGGCTCGGCGACGCCGTGCCCGAGTTCGACAACGGCCGGCTCGACGCCGCCGGCAAGAACGTCGTCGTGGTCGGCGGCGGCGACACCGCGATGGACTGCGTGCGCACCGCCGTCCGCCAGGGTGCGGCGTCGGTGCGCTGCCTCTACCGCCGCGACGAGAGCAACATGCCGGGCTCGACGCGCGAGGTCGCCAACGCCAAGGAAGAGGGCGTCGAGTTCGTCTGGCTGTCCGCGCCCGAGGCGTTCCTCGGCGACGGCCGGGTGACGGGCGTGCGCGCGGCGCGCATGCGCCTCGGCGCGCCCGACGCCAGCGGCCGCCAGACGCCCGAGCCGATCCCGGGGGCCAGCTTCAACCTCGACGCCGACCTGGTCTTGAAGGCGCTCGGCTTCGATCCCGAGGACGTCGTCCACCTGTTCGAGGAACCGCAGTTGCCGGTCACCCGCTGGGGCACGATCAAGGTGGACTGGACCACGATGATGACGCAGTTGCCGGGCGTCTTCGCCGGCGGCGACATCGTCCGCGGCGCCTCGCTCGTGGTGTGGGGCGTGCGCGACGGTCGCGACGCCGCCGCCGGCATCCACCGCTATCTGCAGGCGAGGGCCGAGGGCGAGCACGACCGGGCCGCGCCGCAGCAGCAATTCGCCGCCTCCTGACGAGAGGGTCGCCATGACCGAGATGGACCCCCGCGCCCACGCGGCGCGCCTCGACGCCCTGACCCGGGCCGGCGCCTACGATCCCGCGTTCGAGCACGACGCCTGCGGCGTCGGCTTCGTCGCCGCCATCGACGGGCGACCGCGCCGCGACGTCGTCCTCAAGGGCATCGACGCCTTGAAGGCGGTGTGGCACCGCGGCGCCGTCGACGCCGACGGCAAGACCGGCGACGGCGCCGGCATCCACGTCGCCATCCCGCAGGACTTCTTCCGCGCCCAGGTCAAGGGCTCGCGCGCGAGCGAGGGCCCGATCGGCGTCGGCATGGTGTTTTTGCCGCGCACCGACTTCGCCGCGCAGGAGACCTGCCGGACCATCGTCGAGACCGAGATCCTCGCCTTCGGCTACGCCATCCTCGGCTGGCGCCAGGTGCCGGTGGACATTTCGGTCATCGGCGACAAGGCGATCGCCACCCGCCCCGAGATCGAGCAGATCATGATCGGCAACCCGCACGGGGTCGATCCCGAGGTCTTCGAGCGCGAGCTCTACGTCATCCGCCGCCGCATCGAAAAGCGCGTGCTCGCCGAGAACATCACCTCTTTCTACATCTGCTCGCTGAGCGCGCGCTCGCTCATCTACAAGGGGCTGTTTCTGGCCGAGCAGCTCTCCAATTTCTATCCCGACCTGATGGACGAGCGGTTCACCTCGAGCTTCGCGATTTTCCATCAGCGCTACTCGACCAACACTTGGCCGTCCTGGCAGCTGGCGCAGCCGTTTCGCACCCTCGCGCACAACGGCGAGATCAACACGGTGCGCGGCAACACCAACTGGATGACGAGCCACGAGACGCGCATGGAGAGCGAGCTCTTCGGCGCGCACAACGAAGACGTGAAGCCGATCATCCAGAAGGGTAGCTCCGACAGCGCCGCGCTCGACGCGGTCACCGAGGCGCTGGTGCGGGGCGGCCGCACCCTGCCTCTGGTGAAGACGTTGCTGATGCCGCCGGCGTACTCGCGCAAGATGGCGATGCCGCCCGCGCACCGCGATCTCTTCGCCTACTGCAACTGCGTCATGGAGCCGTGGGACGGCCCCGCCGCGGTGGTCGCCACCGACGGCCGCTGGATCATCGCCGGCATGGATCGAAACGGCCTCAGGCCGATGCGCTACGCCCGCACCGACGACGGGCTCATCGTCGCCGGCTCGGAGACCGGGATGATCCCGTTGGCCGAGACCGACGTCGTCGAGAAGGGCCGGGTCGGCCCGGGCGAGTGCGTCGGCGTCGACATGCACGCCGAGGCCTTCTACCGCGACCTGGAGCTCAAGGACCATCTGGCGGCGCAGAAGCCCTATTCGCGCTGGGTGCAGAACATCACCCACCTCGAGAGCCTGAGCGGCGAGCGCGGCGACGCCGCCCTCGCTTCGGAGAAGGCCGAGCTCCGCCGCCGCCAGAAGCTCTACGACTGGAGCGTCGAAGACCTCGAGCTGATCCTGGCGCCGATGGTGCTGGACGCCAAGGAGGCGCTCGGCTCGATGGGCGACGACACGCCGTTGGCGGTGCTGTCGTCGAAGTATCGTGGTCTCCATCACTTCTTCCGCCAGCAGTTCAGTCAGGTCACCAACCCGCCGATCGACCCCTTGCGCGAGTGGCGGGTGATGAGCCTGAACACGCGCTTCGGCAATCTCGGCAACATCTACGACGAGGCGCCGGAGCAGACGGCGATCCTACAGCTGGAAACGCCGATCCTGTTGTCGTCGGAGTACGCATCGCTCACCGACTATTTCGGCGACCGGATCGTCGAGCTGGACTGCAGCTTCCCGGTGGACGGCGGGCCGACGGTGCTGCGGCGCGAGCTCGAGCGGTTGCGCCGCGAGGCCGAGGACGCCGTGCGCGGCGGCTGCGAGAACCTGGTGCTCACCGACCGCCGGATCGGCACCGAGCGCGCGCCGATGCCGATGATCCTGGCGACCGGCGCGGTCCACAGCCATCTGGTGCGACAGCAGCTCAGGAGCTTCAGCTCGATCACCGTGCGCGCGGGCGAGTGCCTCGACGTCCATTACGCCGCGGTGCTGATCGGCGTCGGCGCTACCGCGGTGAACCCCTATCTCGCCGAGGCGACGATCGTCGACCGCCACGCCCGCAAGCTGTTTCCCGGTCTCGACCTCCAGCAGTGCCTCGAGCGCTACAAGGAGGCGGTCGCCCAGGGCCTGCTGAAGATCATGTCCAAGATGGGCATCTCGATCGTCAGCTCCTATCGCGGCGGTTACAACTTCGAGGCGGTGGGGCTGTCGCGCTCGCTCTGCGCCGAATACTTCCCGGGTGTGACCACGCGGATCTCGGGCATCGGGCTGCGCGGGCTCACCAACAAGATCCTGCAGCTGCACGACGAGGCCTTCGACGAGGACAACGTTCTCGCCATCGGCGGCTTCTACCGCTACCGCCGCGGTGGCGAGACCCACGCGCTCGAAGCGCAGGCCATCCACCAGCTGCAAAAGTCGGTGACCTCGAACTCCTACACCGCCTACCGGCAGTTCTCGGACATGATGTACACCGCGGAACCGGTGACGATCCGCGACCTCCTGGACTTCGACCGCCCGGTCAAGGGCCTCACGGTCGACCACGTCGAGAGCATCACCGAGATCCGCAAGCGCTTCGTCACCCCGGGCATGTCGCTTGGGGCGTTGAGCCCGGAGGCGCACGAGACCCTCTCGATCGCGATGAACCGCATCGGTGCCAAGGCCGACAGCGGCGAGGGCGGCGAAGGCACCGAGCGCTTCCATCCGCGCGCCAACGGCGACAACCCGAACTCGATCATCAAGCAGGTGGCCTCGGGCCGCTTCGGCGTCACCGCCGAGTACCTCAACGCCTGCAAGGAGATCGAGATCAAGGTCGCCCAGGGCGCCAAGCCCGGCGA
>CAZCVH010000057.1:0-10716 GCA_964502115.1 uncultured Geminicoccaceae bacterium | reverse complement strand
GCGTCAGAGCAGGACGAGATGGTCGCGGTGGACGAGTTCGTCGCGGCCGCGGAAGCCGAGGATGGTCTCGGTGTCCTCGCTGCGGTGGCCGGCGATGCGCCGCGCGTCGTCGGCGTCGTAAGCCGAGAGGCCCTTGGCGACGGTGCGCCCGTCGGGGTCGCGCACGAGCACGGCGTCGCCGCGCGCGAAGCGGCCCTCGACGGCTTGGACCCCGGCCGGCAGGAGCGAGCGGCCGGTGCGCAGCGCCGCCACCGCGCCCGCGTCGACGGTGAGCACGCCCATGGGCCCGATCGAGGCGGCGATCCACTCCTTCTTGGCCGTGCGCGGCGAGGTGCGGGCGCGAAAGCGGGTCCGGCGCGCACCGTCGGCGAGGCGCTGCAGCGGGCGCTCGGCGCGGCCGTCGGCGATGACGACGGCGCAGCCGGCGCGGGTGGCGAGCCGCGCCGCGTCGAGCTTGGAGACCATGCCGCCGGTGCCGACCGCCGAGCCCTCGCCGCCGCCCATGGCCGCGATCTCGGGCGTCAGCTCCGGCACCTCGTCGAGATGCGCCGCGTCGGCGTAGATGCGCGGATCGCGGGTGTAGAGCCCGTCGACGTCGGAGAGCAGCAGGAGAAGGTCGGCGCCGGCCATGACCGCGACCCGCGCCGAGAGGCGGTCGTTGTCGCCGAAGCGGATCTCGTTGGTGGCGACGGTGTCGTTCTCGTTCACCACCGGCACCGCGCCGAGCTTCAAGAGCGTGTCGACGGTGGCGCGGGCGTTGAGGTAGCGCCTTCGGTCCTCGGTGTCGTCGAGGGTCAAGAGGATCTGCGCGCAGGCGATCTCGACCTCGGCCAAGGCCGCCTTGTAGGCGTGGGCGAGGGCGATCTGGCCGGCGGCGGCGGCGGCCTGCTTTTCCTCGAGCCGCAGCGTGCCGGCCTCGAGGCCGAGCACCGAGCGCCCGAGCGCCACCGCGCCCGAGCTCACGACCATGACCTCGCGGCCCTCGGCGACCAGCGCGCGGACGTCGTGGGCGAAGCCGGCGAGCCATCTCGAATGGAACACGCCGTCCGCGCCGACCAGGAGCGAGGAGCCGATCTTGACGACGATGCGCTCGGCACCGCGCAGGACGTCGCTCACTCGACGGACTCGCGGGCGGGCTCCGTCACCCGCGCGGCGCGGGCGCGCTCGACCTCGCGCTTGGCGGCGCGCAACAGCGCCGGCAGGCCGGTCCTCACGATCGCGGAGAGACGGAAGACGCGCGCCACGCCCGCGGCCTCGAGCGCGCCGGCGCGGGCGTCGACCTCGTCCTCGCCGAGGGCGTCGATCTTGGAGAGGGCGACGAGCTCGGGCTTGTCCGCGAGGCCGTGGCCGTAGGCGGCGAGCTCCTCGCGCACGGTGCGGTAGGCCGCGACGACGTCGTCGGCGGTGGCGTCGACGAGGTGGACCAGCACGGCACAGCGCTCGACATGGCCCAAAAAGCGGTCGCCGAGACCGCTGCCCGCGCTCGCGCCCTCGATCAGACCGGGGATGTCGGCGACGACGAAGGCCTCGTGATCCCGCTCGACGACGCCGAGCTGCGGGGCGAGGGTGGTGAAGGGGTAGTCGGCGATCTTGGGCTTGGCGTTGGTGGCCGCCGCCAGCAGCGTCGACTTGCCGGCGTTGGGCCGGCCCACCAGGCCGACGTCGGCCAAGAGCTTGAGCCGCAGCCAGATCCACATCTCCTCGCCCGGCCAGCCGGGATCGGCGCGGCGCGGGGCGCGGTTGGTCGAGGTCTTGAAGCGGGCGTTGCCGAAGCCGCCGTCGCCGCCCTTCGACAGGCGCACCTGCCGGCCGGGCTCGGTGAGGTCGACCAGGAGCGTCTCGCGATCGTCGGCGAGGATCTGGGTGCCCACCGGCACGTCGAGGACGAGCGGCGCGCCGCTCTTGCCGGTGCGGTCGGAGCCCATGCCGGGGCGGCCGCGCTCGGCCTTGAAGTGCTGGCGGTAGCGAAAGTCGATCAGCGTGTTGAGCGACGGGTCGGCGCGCACCCACACGTCACCCCCGCGGCCGCCGTCGCCGCCGTTGGGACCGCCGTCGGGGACGAACTTCTCGCGGCGGAAGCCGACGCAGCCCCGGCCGCCGTCACCCGACCGCACGAAGATCTTGGCCTCGTCGAGAAAGCGCACCTACGCCCCACAGCGTGCGGGCCGGCGCGGCGGCCGGCACCGCGCGGCTCGGTCTCCTCGGCCTACTCGGCCGCTTCGGTCTCGGCTTCGACGCCGACGAAGGTCCGGCCCTTGAACCCGCGCTTGAAGACGACCCGGCCGGGCGTCTTCGCGAAGATGGTGAAGTCGCGGCCCATGCCGACGCCCGCGCCGGGGTGGAACTTGGTGCCCCGCTGCCGGATGAGGATGTTGCCGGGGATGACCGTCTCGCCGCCGAACTTCTTGACGCCGAGGCGCTTGCCGGCGCTGTCGCGGCCGTTGCGCGAACTGCCGCCCGCCTTTTTGTGCGCCATGATCCGCTCCTGCTCTCGAGCCGCCGCGTCGCTCAGGCGACGGCGATGTCCTTGATGCGCAGCACGGTGAGCTGCTGGCGGTGACCGGCCTTGCGGCGCGAGTTCTTGCGGCGGCGCTTTTTGAAGATGATCAGCTTGGGCCCCTTGGCCTGCTCGAGCACCTCGGCCTTCACGGCCGCGCCGTCGACCCGCGGGTTGCCGATTTTCACCGTGCCGTCGCCGCCGACCATCAACACGTCGTCGAACGTGACGACGTCGCCGGCGTCGGCGTCGAGCCGCTCCACCTGAATGACGTCGTTGGCGGCCACGCGGTACTGCTTGCCGCCCGTCTTCACCACTGCGTACATCGTTGGACCGAATACCGCTGGACCGAACACCCTTTCGGGTGCGCCACCGGAACCGGCGGCGAGCGCGTAACCTACCGGCGGCGCGCGGCTTGTCAACGACCGGGCACGGCTGCCACTACCGCCGGGGCGCGAGCCGGGGAGGCCGAAGACCGCATGAGCCAGTTCAGCCTCGGGATCGAGGAGGAGTATCTCCTGGTCGATCCGGTGAGCCGCGATCTCGTCGCGTCGCCGGACCCCGGCTTCATGGAGACCTGCCGCGCCGCGCTCGGCGACTGCGTCGGCCACGAGCTGCTCCAGGCCCAGGTCGAGATCGACACGCCCCCCTGCGCCGACATCGCCGAGGTTTCCGACACCCTCAAACGGCTGCGCGGCGGGGTGGTGGCCGCCGCCGAAGCCCACGGCATGGCGGTGATCGCCTGCTCGACCCACCCGTTCGCGCGCTGGCGCGCGCTGCGCCGGGTCGCGCGCGAGCGCTACGACGAGCTGGCGCGCGATCTGCGGATCCTCGCCGACCGGCTCGCGATCTGCGGCATGCACGTCCATGTCGGCGTCGACGACGCCGACGAGCGTGTCGATCTGATGAACCAGGCGACCTACTTCCTGCCGCATCTGTTGACGCTGTCGACGAGCTCGCCGTTCTGGCAGGGCGAGCCGAGCGGGCTGATGGCCTACCGCCCGACGATCTTCCGCGATCTGCCGAGAAGCGGCCTCCCCGAGCCGCTCGAGAACCATCGCCACTGGCAGGAGCTGTTGGCGACGCTCGCCGACACCGGCCTCTGCCGGGACGGCTCGAAGATCTGGTGGGACCTGCGGCCCTCGATCCACTTTCCGACCCTGGAGATGCGCATCTGCGACATCTGCACGCGGGTGGACGACGCGATCACCATCGCCGCGCTGTTCCAGGCGCTGCTGGCGACGCTGCACCGGCTCAAGCGCAACAACCAGTCCTGGCGCTGCTACCGCCGCCTGTTGATCGAGGAGAACAAGTGGCGGGCGCAGCGCTACGGCGTCGGCGGCGCGCTCGCCGATTTCGGCTGTCGCCGGCTCAAGCCCTTCGGCGAGCTGGTCGAGGAACTGGTCGAGCTGGTCACCGCGGAGGCCGAGCGCCTCGGCTGCGCCGACGAGGTGCGGCGCGCCCGCACGATCGCCGCGTCGGGCACCTCGGCGGATCACCAGCTGCGGGTCTACCACGAGCAGGTCGACGCCGGCGCCGGCGAGCACGAGGCGCTGCTCGCCGTGGTCGACTGGCTGATCGCCACCACCCGCGCCGGCACCATCACCCCTTGAGCGGCGGCGGGCGGCCGCCGGTGCTGGCAAAACGCCGGCCCGCCGCATATGTCACCAGCGTCAGCTTCGCGGAGCCTCGATGTCCCAACTCGACCGCATCGACGACGCGGTCCGCGCCCTCGCCGCGGGCCGCATGGTCATCGTCGTCGACGACGACGACCGCGAGAACGAGGGCGATCTGATCCTCGCCGCCGAGCGCGCCACGCCCGAGCAGATCGCCTTCATGATCCGCCACACCAGCGGCATCCTCTGCACGCCCTTGACCACCGAGCACGCCCGGCGCCTGCGACTCGATCCGATGGTCAACGCCAACGACGCGCCGCTCGGCACCGCCTTCACGGTCTCGGTCGACTACCGTCAAGGCCTCACCACCGGCATCTCGGCCGAGGAGCGCAGCGCCACCGTGCGCGCGCTCGCCAACGGCAATTGCGGGGCGGAGGACTTCGTGCGCCCCGGCCACGTCTTTCCGTTGATCGCCCGCGACGGTGGTGTGCTGATCCGCTCGGGCCACACCGAAGCCGCGGTCGACCTCGCCCGGCTCGCCGGGACGGCGGCGGTGGGGGTGATCGGCGAGCTCGTCAACGACGACGGCAGCGTCAAGCGGCTCGGCGACTGCCGCGCCTTCGCCGCCGAACACGACCTCGAGATCGTCTCGATCGCCGATCTGATCGACTACCGTCAGCGCCGCGAGCACCTGGTCGAGCGCGTCACCCAGTTCGACGTCCAGACGGCGCACGGGCCCGCCACCGCCTACGTCTACCGGACGCCTTTCGATGCGCTGCAGCAGGTGGCGCTGGTCTTCGGCGACGTCGTCAACGACTCGCCCGTGCTCGCCCGCATCCACCGCGAGCAGGTCGTCGCCGACCTCTTCACCGCCGAGATCGCCGGCGGGCCGGCGCGCCGGGCACTCGCCCGCATCGCCAAAGAGGGCCGCGGCGTCCTGGTCTATCTCAGGGACGGCCTGGCGGTGCCGCCGCGCGAGCCCGAGCCCGCCCAGGACGACGACGGCCACGCCAGCGCCCAGGCCCGCCGCGACCGCTGGCGCGAGGTCGGCGTCGGCGCCCAGATCCTGCGCGATCTGGGCGTGCACTCGATCCGGCTGTTGACCACCAGCCAGCGCCAATATGTCGGCCTCGGCGGCTTCGGCATCGAGATCTCGACGACCGAGCCGCTGGAGTGAAGCGGGCGCGCGCCGGGATCAGCCCAGCCGGCGAAAGCCGTGCGCCGGATAGGTGCCGAGCACGCGCAGCTCGTCGGAGAAGAAGCCGAGCTCCTCGAGCGCGTTGGCGAGCGCCCCGTCGCTCGGGTGGCCGATGACGTCGGCGTAGAAGCGCGCCTGGTTGAAGTCGGGCTCCACGTAGCTCTCCAGCTTGGTCATGTTGACGCCGTTGGTGGCGAAGCCGCCGAGCCCCTTGTAGAGCGCCGCCGGGACGTTGCGCACGCGGAAGACGAAGGTGGTCACGCACGGGCCGACCTCGCGCGGCGGCAACCAAGGCTGATCGGCGAGGATGACGAAGCGGGTGGTGTTGTGCTCGGCGTCCTCGACGTCGCTGGCGATGACGTCGAGGGTGTAGATCTCGGCGGCGAGGATCGAGGCGATGGCGCCGTGGCCCGGCCGGCGCGCCGCGGCCACCATTTGGGCGGCGCCGGCGGTGTCGGCGTGGACCACGGGCTCGAGGCCGCGGGCGTGGAGATAGCGCCGGCACTGGCCGAGCGCCTGCTCGTGGCTGTGGACGTGGGTGAGCTCGGCGAGCCGGGTGCCGTGGGGCGCCAGGAGCTGGTGGTTCACCCGCAAAAAGGTCTCGCCGACGATGTGCAGGTTGCCCTGCGGCATCAGCGTGTGGATGTCGGCGACCCGGCCCGCCACCGAGTTCTCGATCGGGATCATGGCGAGATCGCACGCGCCCTCGCGCACCGCGGCGAAGGCGTCCTCGAAGGAGGCGTGCGCGACGGCCTCGAGCAGCGGCAGGGTCTCGCGGCAGGCGAGGTGCGAATAGGCCCCGGCGGTGCCTTGAAAGGCCACCCGCCGGGCCCGCTCCAGCGGGCTCACGAGCGCTCTCCGGCGCGCCGCCGGGCGAGGCGGCGGCGCGCGGCCTCGAGATCCTCGGGGGTGTCGACCCCCGGCGGGGCGTGGGCGATGCGCCGCACCCCGACCGTCATCCCGGCCTCGAGCGCGCGCAGCTGCTCGAGCCGCTCGCGCCGCTCGAGCGGGCTCGGCGGCAGGTCGCAGAAGCGCTCGAGCGCGTCGCGGCGGTAGGCGTAGATGCCGACATGGTGCTGCAGCGGGCCGGGCCCCGCCGGCGCCGCCGCGCGGGTGAAGTAGAGCGCGTGGCCGCGGGTCTCCGCCGCGTCGACGAAGCTGACGACCGCCTTCACGACGTTGGGGTCGCCGATCTCGCGGGCGTCGTCGGTGGGCACGACCAGCGTGCCGATGTCGCAGCCGTCCTCGACCACCGGCGCCGCGGCGCGGACGAGGTCGCCCGGGATCGCCTCCGGCATGTCGCCCTGGAGGTTGATGACGAGCTCGAAGTCTTGATCGGGGTCGATCTCGTCGGCGGCCGCCAGCACCCGGTCGGTGCCCGAGGGCAGCGCCGGGTCGGTGAGGACCGCGCGGCCGCCGGCGTTCTCGACGGTGAAGGCGATCTCCGGATCGGCGGCGGCGACCACGACCGGGCCGAGATCGGCCTCCAGCCCGCGCTGCAGGACGTGGAGGATCATCGCCACGCCCGCGATCTCCAAAAGCGGTTTCCGCGGTAAGCGGGTCGCGGCGAGGCGCGACGGGATGACGACGAGGGCTCGCGGTTCGGCGGACATGCGGCTTCGCGACCGACCTGCTGGGCTGGCGCCGCCCGGGCGACGGGACGATGTCCCAACTTGACACGTCCCACGGCGGTCCGCAAACGACGCCGCGGGTGCCATCGGGCGGCCGCAGGGCGGCGCGAACGGGACGGCGGGGCGGCGCGGACGAGACGAGAGAGAGAAGGCATGGCGAAAACGCTCGAAACGAACAAAGTCGTCGCCGCGGTCCTCACCGCCGGCGTGATTTTCGTCGGTGCGAGCGTGCTTTCCGATTTGCTGTATCACCCGACCGAGCTGGCCGAGCCGGCCTATCCCGTCGTCACCGAAGAGGCCACCGACGTCGCCGAGGCCGAAGCGGAACCGGACGTGGAGCCGTTGCCGGTGCGGCTGGCCTCGGCCAGCGCGGCCGACGGCGAAGGCGCCTTTCGCGCCTGCGCGGCGTGCCACAACGTCGAGGAGGGCGGCGCCCACATGGTCGGCCCCAACCTCTGGGACATCGTCGCCGCCGACATCGCGGCCAAGGACGGCTTCGGCTATTCCGATGCGCTCGCCGGCAAAGACGGCGAGTGGACCTGGGCCAAGATGGACGCCTGGCTCGAAAACCCGAGCGAGTGGGCGCCCGGCACCTCGATGAGCTACGCCGGCATCAAGGATCCCCAGGATCGCGCCGACATGATCGCCTATCTGCGCTCGCTCGCCGACGCGCCCGAACCGCTGCCCGAACCGGAAACGGACGCCGACGACGGTGATACGGCCGCGACCGAGGACGGCGACGACACCACCACGGCGGATGCGGGCGACTGAGCCCGCAGCGTGGTCGACCGTCTCGACGTCGCGCTCGCCCACCGTCTCGCCGACGCCGCCGGCGCCGCCATCCTGCCCCATTTCCGCCGGCTCGACGCCGTCGACATCAAAGACGACGCGACCCCGGTGACGGTGGCGGACCGTGCCGCCGAGGAAGCGATGCGCGGGCTCATCGCCGCCGAGCGGGGTGACGACGGCGTCCTCGGCGAGGAGTTCGACGACGTCGTCGCCCGCAACGGCCGGCTGTGGGTGCTCGATCCGGTCGACGGCACCAAGGCCTTCACCGCCGGCAAACCCACCTTCACCACGCTGATCGCGCTGTTCGAGCACGGCGTGGCGACGCTCGGCCTGATCGATCAGCCCTACAACCGCGAGCGCTGGGTCGGCCATGACGGTGCCGCCTGGTTCAACGGCCGCCCGCTCGCGACCCGGCGCGGCACGCCGCTCGCCCGGGCGGTGGTCTCGTCGACCGCGCCGGAGCTCTTCGAGGCCGAGGCCGATCGCGCCGCCTTCGCCCGGGTGGAGCGCGCGGTCGCCTATCTGAGCTGGGGCGGCGACGCCTACGCCTACGGCCTGTTGGCGATGGGCGGCGTCGATCTGATCGTCGAGATGCAGCTCAAACCGTTCGATCTCGGCCCGCTGGCGCCGATCGTCGAGGGTGCGGGCGGGCGGATCACCGACTGGCGCGGCCGGCCGCTCGGTCTGCAAAGCGACGGCCGCATCTGCGCCGCCGGCGATGCCGACCTGCACGCCGCGGCGTTGGCCCGCCTCGCCCCCGTCGGCCGTTGAACCGCCGTTCAGGCGGGCCGCTCTTCACTTCCGGGCGTCGCGGTGTCACTTCTCCACCGCCACGCTCGGGGAGCCGTCCATGCGCGTCGTCCGCCACCTCACGCTCGCGCTCGTCGCCGCGACCGTTGCCACCGCCGCGCACGCCGCCGAGCCGCGCCACGGCGCGTCGATGTACGGCGAGCTCGCATACGGCCCCGACTTCGAGCATTTCGCCTACGCCGACCCGAACGCGCCCAAGGGCGGCCATCTCAAGCTCTCGGCGATCGGCAGCTTCGACAGCCTCAACCCCTTCATCCTGAAGGGGACGCCGGCCTCGAACATCGGGCTGATCTTCGACACGCTCACCGTGCAGAGCAACGACGAGCCGTTCTCCGAATACGGGCTGTTGGCCGAGACCATCGAGATCCCCGAGGACCGTTCCTGGGTCGCCTTCGAGCTGCGCGAGGGGGCCCGCTGGCACGACGGCGAGCCGGTGACCGCCGCGGACGTCGTCTTCAGCTTCGACGTCCTGCGCGAGGCGGGCCGGCCGTTCTATCGCTCCTACTACGCCAACGTCGCCGAGGTGACGATCGAGGGCGAGCGCCGGGTCAAGTTCACCTTCGACGAGACGATGAACCGCGAGCTGCCGCTGATCATCGGCCAGCTGCCGATCCTGCCCGAGCACTATTACGCCGAGCGCCCCTTCGACGAGACCACGCTCGAGCCGCCGCTCGGCAGCGGGCCCTACCGCATCGCCGAGGTCGACAGCGGCCGCCAGGTGGTGTTCGAGCGCGTCGAGGACTACTGGGCGAAGGGCCTGCCGGTGAACACCGGCCGCTACAACTACGACCGCATCACGCTCGAGTATTTTCGCGACAGCAACGTCGCGCTGCAGGCCTTTCTCGCCGGGACCTACGACCTCCGCTTCGAGAACACGGCGCGGCTGTGGGCGACGGCCTACGAGGGCCCGGCGGTGGCGGCCGGCCACATCCTCCAGGAGGAGATCCCGCGCCAGGGTGGCACCGGCATGCAGGGCTTCGTCTACAATACCCGGCGCGCGATCTTCGAGGATCCGAAGGTGCGCGAGGCCCTGGCCTACGCCTTCGACTTCCAATGGACCAACGAGACGCTGTTCTACGGGCAGTACACCCGGACCGAGAGCTACTTCTCCAACAGCGAGCTGGCCTCGCAAGGCCTGCCGTCCGAGGCGGAGCTGGAGCTCCTCGAGCCGTGGCGCGACGCGCTGCCGCCGCGGCTGTTCACCACCGAATACGATCCGCCCGCGACCGACGGCAGCGGCAACCTCCGCCCGCAGCTGGCCAAGGCGTTCGAACTGCTCACCGAGGCCGGCTGGAAGGTGCGGGGGCGCACGCTGACGCACACCGAGACCGGCCGCGAGCTGCGGTTCGAGATCCTCTTGGTCTCGCCCGCCTTCGAGCGCATCGTGAACCCGTTCGTGAAGAACCTGGAGCGTCTCGGCATCGAGGTGCGGGTGCGCACGGTCGATCCGGCGCAGTACGAGAACCGGATCACGAGCTTCGACTTCGACATGATCGTCAACGTCTGGGGGCAGTCGCTGTCGCCGGGCAACGAGCAGCGCGACTTCTGGAGCTGCGCGGCGGCGGCGACGCAGGGCTCGCGCAACTACGCCGGCATCTGCGAGGAGCCGGTCGACGCGCTGATCCGGGAGGTCATAAGAGCACCTTCGCGCGACGATCTCGTCACCGCCACCCGCGCGCTCGACCGCGCCCTGCTCTGGGGGCACTACGTCGTCCCGCACTGGCACACGCGGGTGCAGCGGGTGGCGCGCTGGGACGTCTTCGGCCGGCCCGAGACCATGCCCGCCTACGGTGTCGACCTCTGGAGCTGGTGGATCGACCCCGACAGGGTGGCCGCGGTCGCCGGCAGCCGCGACCGCGACTGAGCCCGCGCCGCCGTGCTCGGCTACATCGTCCGCCGGCTGTTGTTGATCGTCCCGACCCTGTTCGGGATCATGGTGGTCAATTTCGTCATCGTGCAGGCCGCCCCCGGCGGCCCGGTCCAGCAGCTCATCTCCGAGGTGAGCGGGACCGGGGTCTCGGTGACCGCGCAGGCGACCGGCGAGGAGGGCCGCGAGGCCTCCGGCGGCGGCGGCGAGAACGGCGGGGCCGGTGGCTATCGCGGCGCGCAGGGCCTCGATCCCGAGATCATCGCCGAGATCGAGGCGATGTACGGCTTCGACAAGCCGCCGCACCA
>CAZCVH010000056.1:2252-10753 GCA_964502115.1 uncultured Geminicoccaceae bacterium | reverse complement strand
GGTGGCGCAGGACGTGGTCGAGATCGAGGTGGTCGCGCAGGAGCGCGCGGAAGATGCGGGTGAGCTTCTCGTGGGCGCCCAGGCGCTCGCAGGACGCGGCGGTGGCGCGCAAGCCCTCCTGGCGCGCGAGCTCACGGGCGCGGCTGCCGCGCAGCAGCCACATCGCGGGATCGAGCAGGTCGATGTGGGCGCGCAGGACGGCGGCGTCGGAGTATTTGAAGGCGTGCTCGATCATGGCGACGAGGCGGCGAAAGCGCTCGCTCTCGGCGTAAAGCGTGCGGAACCGGTCGGGGTCCTTGGCGACGGCGGCGCCGGCGCCGCCCAGCGAATTCGCCAGAAAGCCGAGCTGCTGGAGGATCGCGTTGTGGGGGATGGCGCGCAGCTGGGAGGGGTGGCCCAGATGCTGCGGGGCGCCGCCTTCGTGCTGGCGACGCATCGCCCGCGAGCCGGTCCGCTCCAGCATGTTGGCGCCGAACGCGCCCAACAGCGCGGCATAGTCGGGATCGTCGATCAGCGTGTGGCCGAAGCGCTCGATGACGGTGAAGAACTCGGCGGCGTAGACGTCGCCGGCGTAGAACGGGTCGCGCTCGTTCGGCGGCGGCGTCAGCACGTGCTCCAGCACGCGGGTGACGACCGCCTCGGTCGCGACCGGGTGGGTGAAGGGTAGATAGCCGTCGCTTCCCTGAAAGCTGGTCTCCTGCTTGGCTTTGCGGCCGCGGGCGGCGACGCGGCGCCGGGTCTCGGCGGTGTGGAGATAGGCCAGGCGGTCGGCGAAGCTCGCAGGGTTGCCGCCGCGACCGATGCTCTCGCCGTGGGTGTCGAAGACGACGACCTCGACGTCGCCGAGGCCGAGCTCGTCGAGGAGCTCGACCACGTCGAGCTTGAGCCGCTCGATCTTCACCGCCGCCGCGGTCTGGCCGAGATAGCGCCCGGCGTCGGAGTAGCCGGTCTGCAGGCACAGCCGCCCACGCCGCTCGACGTAGGCCCGGTAGGGCTCGCGCGCCAGCGCCTCGCGGACGACCTCGACGCCGCGCTCGAGCGCCTTTTCGGTTTCGAACAACGGCGAGAGATCGACCCGGTCGTCGATGCCGAAGAGCTTGGCGAAGTAGAGCGCCACCAGGAGCGTGAAGGCGCTTTCGGTCTCGGCGATCAAGAAGCGCAGCGGCTCGTCGGCGTCGACGACCTTGACGAGCTGCGCCATCAGCATGAAAACGCGGCGCGCGGTGGTGCGCTCGGCGTCGATCGAGCCGAAATGGACGGTCACCGGCTCGACCTGGGCGATGAGCCGGCTCACCGCGTCGAGATAGCTCAAGCGGTAGCTCGGATCGTCCGGCGGGTGATCCATGTCGAGCTGGCGCCGCACGGCGTTGTGCAGCTGGACGGCGTTGATCCGCAGATGGGTACGGGCGCGGCCGAGCCCGACGCTTTCGAGATCCGCCGCGATCACGGCGAGCTCGAGCGCGAGATCGTCGTCGCCGCAGCGGGCGAGAGCGCGCTCGACGATCTGGGCCAGCGGCCGCGCCGAGACCAAGCGGCCGCCGTCGCCGGCCACGACCTCGCGCGACCACGCCGCCAGGCGGGCGAGCGCCTCACCGTCGGCGCCGTCGCCCGTCATCACCGCAGCGCCCTCGCGCGTCGTCTTGAGGGCGAGGGCGAGCCTCGCCTCGGCCAGCTCGAGCGGCGCCGCGACGTTGGGCTCCGCGGCGGCGCGCGGCTCGAGGGCCTGCACCCGCGCGCGCAGCGCCTCCAGCTCGCGCGCCTGCACCTCCAGGCGCTTGGCGAAGGTCGTCCGCCAGGGGATGTCGGCGCGACCGTCGAGGTCGTAGCCGACCCAGGTGGCGACGCTCGCCAGCCGTGGCCGCAGGTCGCGCCAGCGGTCGGGGAAGCGTGCGCGCGCCACGGTGAACAGCCGCCGGTGGGCGTCGTCGAGGGCGGTGCGAACCCGCTCGATCGCCGCCATCGCGAGGCGATGTTCGACGTCGAGATCGATCGGCCGCGGCGGGCGATGGTCGGCGCGGCCGAGCCGCTCGACGATCGCCGTACGGCCGTCGTCGCCCAGCGAGCGGCCCGCCTCGTCGCGGTCGAGCGCCAGCGACAGCAGGTCGACGTGGACCTCGCGGGCGTGCGCGAAGGTCGGATGCGCGGTGAAGACGAAGCCGTAGCGTGGCCGTTCGACGCAGTCGCGAAAGGCGTCGAAGTCGTCGGGGAGGGCCTCGAACAGCGCCGCCTGACGGCGGGCGTTGGCGGCGGGATCGCTCTCGCCGAGATAGTGCCGCAGCCGCTCGGCGCGCTCCAGGCTGGCCTCGAGGGTGAGCCGGGCGATCAGCGCGTCGACGTCGGCGTCGGCGCAGGCTCCGTCGGCCCAGCGCTGCTCCAGCTGGACGGCCAGGAGCAGCACCGGGTTGGCGAACGGGTCGTGATGCTCGAGGCCGCGGAGTTCGGCCATCTCGGCACGCAACCACGCCTCGAGATCGCCCCCGTCGGGCCCCTCGTTCACGTCCATCGGCGGGGCCCCCCTCCTGCGGCAGCCGCCGCGCGCCCCGCCGGGCTCAAGCGGCGTGCGCCGGCACCATGCCGGTGAGATGCGCGATGTTCTTGAAGAAGATGCGGACGTGCGCGAGCGGCCGCGCCTTGACGAGCTCCTTGTTCATGTAGGCGTCGAAGGTGAGCTCCTGGACGTCGACGTCGCGGCAGATCGCCACGAAGCGCTCGCGCCGGGCGTCGTCGGTGTACCAGTAGCGCTGCATCAGCCCGAGCATCCAAAAGACGCCGCCATGGCTGCGCATGAAGCGCTTGCGCGCCCGGGCGAGCGCGCGGGCGTCGGCGGTGTGGCAGAACTCGTCGACCGCCTCGCCGGCGAGCCGGCCGCCGGTCATGGCGTAGAAGATGCCCTCGCCCGAGGCCGGCGCCACCACGCCGGCGGCGTCGCCGGCCAGCAGCACGTTGCGGCGGTCGTCCCAGCGCGGCAGCGGCTTCAACGGGATGGGCGCGCCCTCGTGGCGCACGGTCTCGCATCCCTCGAGCCCGGCGGCCCGGCGCAGGCCGCCGACGGCGTCGCGCAGCGAGAAGCCCTTGTGCGCGGTGCCGGTGCCGATGCTCACCTTGTCGCCGTGGGGGAAGACCCAGCCGTAGAAGTCGGGAGAGAGCTTGCCGTCGTAAAAGACGTCGCAGCGCGCGCCGTCGTAGCCGACGCCCGCGCCCTTGGTCGAGGCGATCTCGTGGTAGGCGAAGACGAACGGGGTCTCGTGCTCGGGCAGGGCCTGACGTGCCACCTCCGAGCGGGCGCCGTCGGCCCCGATCACGGCGCGGGCGCGGACCACCGCGTCCGCGCGGTTGGTGTGCGAACTCCCCGGATGGTAGTGCACCAGCGTGGTGCCGTCGTCCTGCGGTTCCAGCTTGTGGAAGATGCCGGTACGGCGCTCCGCTCCGGCGGTGCGGGCGCGCTCGCGCAGCCACTCGTCGAAGCCGGCGCGGTCGACCATGCCGACGAAGCCGCCCTTGATCGGGATGTCGACCTTGTGGGCGGTGGGCGAGACGATGCGCGCGCAGGTGATGTGCGCGACCAACTGGTCGTCGGGGATGTCGAACTGCTGGATCAGCCGCGGCGGGATGGCGCCGCCGCAGGGCTTGACGCGGCCGTCGCGGTCCAACAGCAGCACCGCACGACCGGCCTCGGCCAAGGTCTGCGCCGCGGTGGCACCCGCCGGCCCGCCGCCGACGACGACGGCGTCGAAGGTCTCGTGGGCCGAAGCCGAAGCTCGCGTCATGGCGCTCATCCTCCGGGAACGTCGGCGGCGACGACGCCGCGCTCAGGGGTGACGGGAAGGGTGGCGGAACCGCCGCCGGGTGTGGGCGCCGCGGCGACGCGGGCGGCGAGCCCGGCGGCGACGGCGAAGAGCACCGCCTCGACGGCGAAGACCGTGCCGTAGGCGGCGACGGGCGAGCCCAAGGCGAGCCGGGCGAGATCGACGAAGACGGTGCCGAGAAAGCCGCCGAGCGCCGAGGCGATCGCCTGCGACGCGCCCCAAAGGCCGAGCTTGACGCCCTCGCGGCCGGCGCCGCCGTTGCCGGCGAGGACCATCATCGAGCCGATGGCGGCGACGGCGAAGACGCCGTTGGCGAGGCCGAGGGTGAAGACCGCGGGTCGCAGCGGGAAACCCTCGCCGACGAGCCCGCCGAGGGCGAGGGCGGCGAGCGCGGCGCCGGAGCCGAGACAGCCGAGGATCGTCCAGCGCCGCATCCAGCCCTTGGGCGCGAGACCGCGGTTGCCGATGATGCCGACGGCGATCATGCCCAAGAGCACGCCGCCGTACTGGAAGCTCGCGAGCCGAGTGGATTCACCCGGCGTCAGGCCGAAGACGAGGCCCGCGAAGGGCTCCAGGATCAGGTCCTGCAGGCTGTAGGCGAGCATCGCCACGAAGACGAAGACGGTGAAGCGCCGGGCCTCCGGCTCGGCCCAGATCTGCGCCATGGCGGCGCGGAAAGCCGGCGGCGGCGCGTCGGTGGTGGCGGCGGCGACGGCTCGCGGGCCCTCCAGCCCCCAGACCGCGACGGTGGCGAGCACGAACGCGCCGGCCGCCACCCCGGCGGCGACCATGACGAGGCGCGTGGTCGAGAACGGGTCGAGGAACGCGCCGGCGACGCCGGCGGTGACGACGAAGCCCGCGATCATCATCAGCCACACGACGGCGGCGGCCGAAGGGCGGCGCTCGGGGGCGACGCGCGAGGCGGTCAGCGCCAACAGCGAGGTGCCCGCGGCAGCGCCGCCGGCCCCGATCATGACGAAGGCGACGACGGCGAGGGCGAGGCCCTGGAAGCGGGCCTCCGCCGTCCACGCGGTCGCCACCGCGGCCAGGAGCCCGCCCGCGGCGAGGACGGCCATGCCGCCGATGATCCAGGGGGTCCGGCGCCCGCCGCGGTCGGAGCTGTGACCGAATTTGGGGCGCAGGATCTGCACGGCGTGGTGGAGCGCCACCAGCGTGCCGGGCACCGCCGCGGCGAGCGCCAACTCGACCACCATGACGCGGTTGAGGGTCGCCGTGGTCAGCACCACCACGGCGCCGAGCGCGGCCTGGACGAGGCCGAGGCGCACGATGCCGACCCAGCCGAGCGGTGCCGGCGTCACGCCTCGAGCCCCGCCAACGCCACGGCGGCGGTGAGCATGCCCAGGACGTAGAGGATGACGCCCAACCCGCTGTACCAGGTGGCGCGCTCACGCGGACGCGCCAGGAACCGCACCATCAGTCCTCCCTGCGCGGCCAGGAGCCCCGTCACGATCGCGGCGTGAAGCGGTCGACCCCAGAGCACCAACAGGACGACGACCACGAATTGGCTCGCCGCCATGACGACACATGCCAGCCGGGCGGCACCGTCGACACCGAGACGTACGGGCAACGAGCCGACCCCGGTGCGGACGTCGCCCTCGATCGCCTTGAAGTCGTTCAGGGTCATGATGCCGTGGGCGCCGAGGCCGTAGAGCAGCGCGACGGCGACCACCTCCGCGCGCGGCATCGCGCCGGCCAGCACGGCGGCGCCGGTGAACCACGGCAGGCTCTCGTAGGACAAGCCGACGGCGAGGTTGCCCCACCAGCCGTTGCGCTTGAAGCGAAACGGCGGCGCGCTGTAGGCCCAGGCCAACGCCAGGCCGAGGACCGCGGCGGGAAACACGACCGGCCCCAACAGCGCGGCGACGGCGAGCGAGAGGCCGGTCCACGCCAGCGCCAGCCAGAGCCCCCACCGGCCGGGGATGCGCCCCGAGGGGATCGGCCGGGCGGGCTCGTTGATGGCGTCGACGCGGCGGTCGTACCAGTCGTTGACGATCTGGCTGGTGGCGCAGACCAGAGGACCGGCGAGCAGGATGCCGGCGGCGATCAGGCCCCAGCGCCCCTCGACCGCGACGCCCGCCGAGACGGCGCCGCAGCCGAAGGCCCACATCGGCGGAAACCAGGTGATCGGCTTGAGCAACTCCAGGACGGCGGTCGGCGCCGGCAGCACCGCCGTGGTCACTTGCCGCTCTCCGGGTTGCCGCGCTGCGGATTGCCGCGCTGCGGCTTGCCGCGTCCCGGCTTGCCGCCCTGGGCCTTGCCGTCGTCGCCGTCGAGATCGCCCAAGCCGTAGCGGTGCAGCTTGACGTACAAGCTCTGCCGGCTGAGGCCGAGCATCTCCGCCGCCGACGCCCGGTTGTTGCCGGTGAGTTCGAGCGCCGCCTCGATGTAGAGGCGCTCGATCATGTCCGTGCTCTCCCGCACGAGATCCTTCAACGACACCCGGCCGACGAGTTCGGTCAGCTGCTCGACCGAGCGCGGCAGCTCCGGCCCGCCGCCGGCGCCGCCGCCGGCGGGCGGGGTCGGCGCCGCCCCCTGCAGGCGCCGGCCGACATTGCGGATCAAGAAGCCGAAGCTGGGCTTGACGCCGTTGACGACGCTGACGGCGGAGATCTCGACCTCGCTCACGACGCCGTGCTCGCCGCGCATCTGGGTGGTGAAGAGCTTCACCATGCCGCGTTCGCGCAGATTGGCGAGGAGCACGTTCATGTCGACGCCGGAGCGCCCGATCCAACGGTCGATGGTCTCGCCCGCGGCCTGCTCGGCGGCGTGGAGCTGGGCGAGCTCCAAAAAGGCCGGGTTGGTGCGCAGGATGCGGCCGTCGTCGTCGGTCAGCGCGAAGCCGTCGGGAGCCTCGGTCAGCGCCCGCAGGCTCTTGGTGTCCAAGGGCGAGGCCGCCGGCTGGTGAGCGCTCGACCGCGCGAGCCGGATCAAGAACAGCGCCGCCGCCTCCTGACGGAAGAGCGAGGCGGAAACGACGAAGGTCTCGCCGTCGAAGGTGTCCGCCCGGGCTTCGTCGGGGCGGCCGCTGGTGCGCACGCCCGCGAGCATGGTGTCGATGGCCCCCGCGCCCTCGCGGGTGAAACCCTCGGGAAAGCGGCGCCCCACCAAGCCGGACTCGTGGCTCGGCAGCTGCCGCACCGCCGCCGGGTTGGCCTCGAGCACGCGCTGGGTGGCGGCGTCGACGACGACGATCGGATCGGAGGCGATCTGAAAGAGGAGCCGGTAGCGGGTCTCGACGTGGCGCAGCCGCGAGTAGTCCTGCTCGAGCGACTGCTGGGCGTCGACCAGGCGCTGCTGCAGCTGTGCGAAGGGTCGCAGATCGCGGCCGAGGGCGACCATCCAGGACGCGTCGCCGAGGGGGACCGCGACATAGAGCACCGGCAAATCGGCGACTCCCGCGCCCAGCGGGTGGTTCAAATGCCGCCCGCGACCCTTGGCGCCACCGCCGGCATCCTCCAACAGTCGAAACACCTTGTCGCGGCTCTCGGTGCTGACGACATCCCTCAACGAGCGACCGATCCAGCCGTCGCCGAGATCGTCCGGCAGATCGTCGAGGCCGAGGGCGAGATCGCGGATGACGCCGCGCTGGTCGATGATCAGCGCGATATCGGCGGCGTATTGGATCAGACGCGCCGCGCCGACGGCGTCCAGATCTCCAATCGTGTCGCTCGGGCTGGTGAAGGGCTTCACGTCAAATGCGTCCCCAAACGACGAGTCACCGTTTGGCCCGGCGCGCGTGAGAACGCCCCTCTCCTTCCCCGCGGAACCGAAACGACCGGCGAGTTTGATCAACACCGCCCAAAAAGCCGTGTCGAGCGCCTCGTGTCAAGGCAAGTTTACGTCGCGTTTGCCTGACACTCGGCGCCGGTCGGGCGTATCGCCGTCAACTGCCCCGCATCGCCAACAGCCCCTCGGCCTGGGCCACCGCTTGGCGGCCGTCGAGCGCGGTGGCGTCGGCGCCGACGGCGGTGGCGAGTTCCGGGTGATCGAGGAACGCCGGCCCGCCGACGAAGACGCCGAGATCGGGGTTGCGCGAGCGATGGCGCACCGCGTGCACCAGCGCCGGCAGCACGTCGAGCCGAGCGTCGCACCCGGTCGACAGCCCGACCAGGTCGAAACGTTCGCGCCCGACCAGCCGCAGCAGATCGCCACGCTCGAGCGTCGCGCTCGCCCAGACGTCCCAGCCGGCGCGGCGGAAGAACTCGGCGACCATGGCGAGCCCGAAGCTGTGCTGCTCGCCGGGCGCCGGCACCAGCAGGGCGCGACGGGGCAGCTCGGCATCGGGCCCTTCGGCGTAGAAGCCGTGCCCCAGCAGGTGCAGCACGTGGTGCAGCCGCGACATCGCCAGCGTGACGTCGGTGAAGTGACAGCGGTCGTCGGTCCACAGCTCGCCCAGCCGGCGCGCCGCCGGCGCGACGACGTCGAGATAGAGCCGTTCGAAGCTGTCGCCACGATCGTGCAACTGGTCGACGAAGTGCCGGGCGGCGTCGGCGTCGCGGGCCAGCACCAGCTCGGCGAGGGTGCCGGCGCGGTCGTCGGCGTCCTCGGGCGCGGCTTCGTGACGCACCCGCTCGACCCGTCCCGCCAGGACCAGCCGGGGGATCACCGCCCCGTCCAGGGTGCGGGCGAGCGGGGCGCGGATCGGCTCGGCGTCGGCCGGCTTGGCGGTCGACG
>CAZCVH010000056.1:0-2152 GCA_964502115.1 uncultured Geminicoccaceae bacterium | reverse complement strand
GCGGTCGACGGCGCGGTTCGCCTTGGAGCGGTCGCGCGCCGGGCGTTCGCGATGCCGAAGGCTCCGGTGTCGAGCGCGACGGCCAGCTGCTCTCTCGAAGCGGCCATGAAATGCCCTCCTCCCAGGGGCGGAAGCTCAAGTAGGACGCGGCTCTTTCCACCTTCAAGCCCCACCAGCGGGTACCTTGACATGAACCTGAACGAGCGCTGAGCGCGACGGGCTGTCAAGCCGTCTTGACGTTGGGGCTGGTTGACACCGGGCTCGGCCCGGCCGTAAGTTCCGGTCTCATCAAGCTCGCGTGGGGAGGCGCGACGCCGTTGCCGACCATCCAGCCGACCGCCCGCCGTCCGCTTTATACCGCCGAAGAGCGCGCGAGACGCGACCAGTCGCCTTGGACGATCGTGCAGGGCGTACTCGCGCCGCTGCAGTTCCTGGTCTTTTTGGTGAGCCTCGCGCTGGTGCTGCGCTACCTCGCGACCGGCGAGGGCTATGCCGTGGCGACGGGGTCGATCGTGGTGAAGACCCTGGTCCTCTACGCGATCATGGTCACCGGCTCGATCTGGGAGAAGGTCGTCTTCGGCCGCTGGTTGTTCGCGCCGACGTTCTTCTGGGAAGACGTCTTCAGCATGCTGGTCCTGGCGCTGCACACCGCCTACCTGGCGGCGCTGTGGGCCGGTGGCTGGGCGCCGACGGCGCTGATCGCCTTGGCGCTGGCGGCCTACGCCGCCTACGTCGTCAACGCCGCGCAATTCGTCTTGAAGCTGCGCGCGGCCCGGCTCGCCGGCGATGCCGCCGCGCCGGCGGCGACGGGGGCGCGGGCATGACCGTCGCCACCGCCCGCAGCCGCGATCCGGCCACCTGCGACGGCCCCGAGATCCGCGTCGAGCGTGGTCAGCGCGAGGTCTTCTGCGGGCTGACCGGCATCATCTGGCTGCACCGCAAGATTCAGGACGCCTTCTTTTTGATCGTCGGCTCGCGCACCTGCGCGCATCTGATGCAGTCGGCCGCCGGGGTGATGATCTTCGCCGAGCCGCGCTTCGCCACCGCGATCATGGAGGAACGCGACCTCGCCGGGCTGGCGGACATGAACGAGGAGCTCGACCGCATCGTCGACCGCCTCCTCGAGCGTCGTCCCGACATCAAGCTTCTCTTCCTCGTCGGCTCCTGCCCGTCGGAGGTCATCAAGCTCGATCTCTCCCGCGCCGCCGAGCGGCTCTCCACGCGTCACCTCCCCGACGTGCGGGTCCTCAACTACTCGGGCAGCGGCATCGAGACGACCTTCACCCAGGGCGAGGACCGCTGTCTCGCCGCCCTGGTGCCGGAGATGCCGACGGCGCGCGACGATGTGCCGCGACTCCTGGTGGCGGGCGCGCTCGCCGACGTGGTCGAGGATCAGCTCCTGCGCAGCTTCGAGGCGCTCGGGCTCGGCCCGGTCGACGTGCTGCCGCCGCGCCGCGCCGACGCGCTGCCGCCGGTGGGGCCGAACACCCGCGTCCTGCTCGCCCAGCCGTTCTTGGCCGAGACCGCGCGCGCGCTCGAACAACGTGGCGCACGCGCTCTGCCCGCACCGTTTCCGGTGGGCGTGGAAGGCACCTGCGGCTGGTTGCAGGCCGCGGCCGCGGCGTTCGGCATCGCCGCCGAGCGGGTCGCGGCGGCAACCGAGAGTGCGCGCGGCCGCGCCGCCACCGCGCTCGCGCACTACCGCGACGAGCTCGCCGGCAAGCGCGTCTTCTTCTTCCCGGATTCCCAGCTGGAGCTGCCGCTGGCGCGGTTTCTCGCGCGCGAGCTCGGCATGATCCCGGTCGAGGTCGGCACGCCCTACCTCCACCGCGGCCATCTCGCCCACGAGCTCGCGCTGCTGCCGCCCGACACCGTCGTCGTGGAGGGCCAGGACGTCGACCGTCAGCTCGAGCGCTGCCGCGCCGCCGCGCCGGACCTCGTGGTCTGCGGGCTCGGGCTGGCCAACCCGCTGGAGGCCGAGGGGGTCACGACGAAGTGGTCGATCGAACTCCTGTTCACACCGCTGCAGGGTTTCGAGCAGGCGGGCGATCTCGCCGAGCTCTTCGCCCGTCCGCTCCGCCGCCGCGCGCGGTTGAAGGTGTGACGCCATGCAGCTGACGGTGTGGACCTACGAGGGACCGCCCCATGTCGG
>CAZCVH010000055.1:0-10848 GCA_964502115.1 uncultured Geminicoccaceae bacterium | reverse complement strand
GGCGATGAGGTCCGGCCCGTCGTGTCGGACGTTGTTGACCCGCTTGTCGACCGGGCGAAAGCGCAGCGTGCCTTGGGGCGGCGGGCCGATGACGGCGCGGGCGGCGTCGGGCGCGGCGGTGAGCCAGGCGTCCCAGTGGTCCGGGCTCAGCACCAGCGGCATGCGGGGGTGGAGATGGGCGATGTCGGCGCCGGCGTCGGTGGTGACGATCGTGCAGCTCCAGAGATCGCCGTTCTCGGGGTCGCGCCAGCGCTCGAACAGGCCGCCGAGCGCCATCGGCCCGCCGGCGGCGGGCTCCAGGACGTAGGGCTGCTTGCCGCCCTCTTCGGTGTGCCACTCGTAGAAGCCGTCGGCCGGGATCAGGCAGCGCCGCGCCTTGAAGGCGGCGCGAAAGGCCGGCTTCTCGTGGACGCTCTCGCCGCGGGCGTTGATCAGCTTGGCGGCGATGCTGCGGTCCTCGGCCCAGGACGGGATCAACCCCCAGTGCATGAGCGCGAGCCCGCGCCGGCCGTCCTTGGCGCCGACGACCGCGACGCTCTGCGTCGGCGCGATGTTCCAGCTGGGCTGGAGGTTCGGTCGGCGCTCGCCGAGTTCGAGCCCGAAGGTGCGCTCGAGGGTCTCGATCGCGCTGTAGAGGAGAAAGCGTCCGCACATGGCGGCGAGTTTGGCGCCCGGCGCGGGCGCTCACAAGCCCGCGGGCGGCGCGCTCACGGCGCCTTCTTGCCGCTGCGGAGCTGGAGGTACTCCCACACCGGCAGCGCCACCAGCCCGCCGACGAGCCCCGCCAGATAGGCCGGCATGGCGAAGCCCAAGAGCGCCTGCCAGGCGATGTGCAAAAGCCCGCTGAAGGCCAGCACGACCAGGATCGTCACGGCCAAGCGTTGCCAGAAGCCCATGGCTCGTCCTCCCGCGCAGTCACGACGACGTCGACCGCCGTCTTCTGCCACGAGCGTCGCGCCGGGTCTCGCGGTTCCGTCGCCTAAAGGGCGACGACGGGCGGCGGCGGTGGCTGGTCGCGGCCGGCGAGCGGCGCCTCGGCGGCGAAGGCGACCAGGATGAGCGCCGCGAGGGCGAGGATGCCGAGATGGACGAGGGAGGGACGAGCCCGCCGGGTCGAGAACGCGCGCAAGGATCGGATCTCCGCGAAAGTGGCGTCGCCAGCCTCGCGAGCGCAGATTAACAAAGTCTCAACGCCGCCGCCGGAGAGCCCGTGAGCGTCTTCTTCACCGCCGATCACCATTTCGGCCACGCCGGCGCCCGCGGCCTGTTCAAGCGCCCCTTCGCCGACGTCGCCGCGATGGACGCGGCGATGATCGCGCGCTGGAACGCGACGGTGGCACCGGCGGACACCGTCTGGCATCTGGGCGACTTCGCCGTCCGCTGCTCGCCCGAGCGGGTCGAGGCGTTGCTGGCGACGCTCGCCGGCACCAAGCACCTGATCGCCGGCAACAACGACCTTGCCGCGACGCGCGAAGCGGCCGGCTGGGCCGGCGTCGGCGCGTTCGCCGAGCTGGAGGTTGACGGGACGCGGGTCGTCCTCTGCCATTACGCCTTGCGGGTGTGGAACGGCCAGGGCAAAGGCGCGTGGAACCTGCACGGCCACAGCCACGCCCGGTTGCCGCCGCTCACCCGCCAGGCCGACGTCGGCGTCGACGCCCGGGACTTCCGGCCGGTGACGCTGGACGAGATCGCACAGGCGCACCGCCGCGGCGGGCGCGGACGGGAGAGCCGACGATGACGACGAAGCGGTGCCTCGTCGGCCGCACGGCGTTGGTGACCGGCGCCTCGGGCGGCCTCGGCGCCCATTTCGCCCGGGTGCTCGCCGGCGCCGGCGCGCGGGTGGTGGTGGCGGCGCGGCGCGAGGCGCGCTGCCGCGCCCTCGCCGACGACATTCGCGCCGGCGGCGGCGAGGCGATGGGCGTAGCGCTCGACGTCACCGACACCACCGCCATCGACGCCGCCCTCGACCTCGTCGCCGAGCGCTGGGGCGCGGTCGACCTGCTGGTCAACAACGCCGGCGTGGTCGAACGCGACCGCCGCCCGCGCGCCCTCGCCGACCACGGCTTCGCCGCGGTCGTGGGCGTCAACCTCACCGCGGTCTACGCGACCAGCCAGCGGGTCGCCGAGCGGCTGATCGCGGCCGGGCGCCCGGGCTGCATCGTCAACATCGCGTCGCTGTTGAGCGTCGCGACGCGCGCCGGCGTTCCGGCCTACTGCGCCAGCAAGGCGGGGGTGGCGCATCTGACCGAGCAGATGGCGCTCGACCTCGCCCCCTACGCCGTCCGCGTCAACGCCCTCGCCCCCGGCTACGTCAAGACCGACCTCAACCGCGAGATGCTGGAGAGCGCGGCCGGCGAGGCGCTGGTCGCCCGCATCCCCCAGCGCCGGCTCGGCCGCATGGAGGACCTCGACGGTCCGCTCCTGCTGCTGGCGAGCGACGCCGGGCGCTACATGACCGGCGCCGTGGTGCCCGTCGACGGCGGCCATCGCGTGGCGGGTGTGTAGCCGTGGATCTCGTGCCCGCGCTCGCGGTCGCCCGCGCCCGCATCACCGACGTCGTCGGCTTCACCTCCGCCCGCCGCCGGCGGCGCTCGCGCCGCCACGACGCGGAGGCGGGGCGATGACGACGCTGCCGGAGGACGCCGCCGCTCGCCTCGGGCCGTGGCTCGCCCGCACGCTCGGCGGTGCGGTGACGATCACCGGGCTCGAGCGACTCGGCGGCGGCGCCATCCAGGAGAACTGGGCGCTCGACGTCGAGGTCGACGGCACCCCGCGGGCTTGGGTGCTGCGCACCGACGCCGCCTCGGGCGTGGCGATGAGCTGGGGCAAGGTCGAGGAGTACCGCATCCTCGAGGTGGTGCACGCGGCCGGCGTCACCGTGCCGGCGCCGGTGGCGCTCTGCGCCGATCCGGGCGTGCTGGGCCGGCCCTTCTACGTCATGATCCGACATCCGGGCGAGGCCCGCGCCCGCGTGCTGGTGCGCGATCCCGCGATCGACCGTTGGGGCCCGCCCTTGGCCCGCCGGCTGGCGGCGGAACTGGCGCGCCTGCACGGGCTCACCGCCCCGCTCGACGGCCTCGGCTTCTTGCCGCTCGCGGACGCCCCGGCGCGCTACCGCGTCGCCGAGTACCGCGGCCATCTGGCGGCGATGGCGGTGACCAACCCGGTGCTCGATCTCGCCCTCGACGTCCTCGCCGAGCGCGCCCCCGCGACCCTGCGGCGCGCCCTCGTCCACGCCGACTTCCGCCTCGGCAACGTGCTGGTCGAGGCGGGCGAGCTGAGCGCGGTGCTGGACTGGGAGTTCGCCGGCTACGGCGACCCGCTGGAGGATCTGGGCTGGTTTCTCGGCCGCTACTGGCGCTTCGGCCGCTGGGGCGTGGAGGCCGGCGGGCTCACCTCCAAGGCCGCCTTCGTCGAGGCCTACGAGGCGGCGGCCGCCACCAGGGTCGCGCCCACGGCCCTGCTCTACTGGCAGCTGATGGGCACCGTGCGCTGGGCGGTGATCGCGCTGCGGCAGGCGGCCCGGCACGACCTGGCCGGCGAGCCGAGCCTCGAGCTGGCGCTCACCGGCGCCGTGCTGCCGCAGCTGGAATGGGACATCTTGGACCTGATCGAGGCGCTCGATGGAGATCGATGATCGCCGCGCCCTGGCGGCGCTGCTCGCTACCGCCCGCGACATCCTGCAACAGCGCGTTCGCGCCGAACTCGAAGGCGACGCCGAACGCGACGCCGCCATGATCGCCAGCGCGATGGCGCTGGCCACGCGGGCGCTCGAACAGCCCGGCACCGCCTGGTCGAGGTGCCGCGTCACCAGCACCGGCACGGCCGCCGAGCGGGTCCGCTCCCTGCGGCCGCACGTCGTCGCACGCCTGGCGGTGACCAACCCGACCTACATCGCCGAGATCGAAGGCGCCCCACCTTGAGCGCCGGTCCGCGGCAGCGCGTCGGGGACGAGCGGGTTGATGGTCGGAGCGGCGGGATTTGAACCCACGACCCCTTGTCCCCCAGACAAGTGCGCTACCGGGCTGCGCCACGCTCCGAACCCGCGCAGATATAACGGGCCGCACCGCCCGGCACAAGGCGAGCCGGCGGCTGGAGGAGGGTCTACTCGGTGGCGGCGCGCAGGCGATCGCGCAGGCCCGCCAGCTCGTCGCGCAGCGCGCGCAGGCGGTCGGGGTCGGAGGCGGCCTCGCGCTCGTGCTCGTCGAGGGCATTCGCGATCTCGCCCGGCGCCGGCGGCTGGCGGCGGGTCCGCAACAGCTTCTGCACGCCCTTGATGGTGTAGCCTTCCTCGTAGAGCAGACCGCGGATGCGCCGCAGCAGCTCGACGTCCTCGGGGCGGTAGTACCGCCGCCCGCCACCGCGTTTGAGCGGCTTCACCTGCGGAAACTTGCTCTCCCAAAAGCGCAGGACGTGCTGGGCGACGTCGATCTCGTGGGCGACCTCGCTGATGGTGCGGAAGGCCGCCGCCGACTTGCCGCCCCGCCCGCCGTCGCCGCGATCCTGCGCGGAATCGGCGCGCAGGGTCGTCCCGCTCACGAGGCGGTCTCGGCGAGGTGCGGATTGATCCGCTCCTTGAGCACCTGCGAGGGCCGAAAGACGACCACCCGGCGCGGCAGGATCGGCACTTCGTGGCCGGTTTTGGGGTTACGCCCGACGCGCTCTCCCTTGGTGCGCACCACGAAGGTCCCGAAGGAGGAGACCTTCACCATGCCGTCGTGGTTCAGCGATCGGCCGACCTCGTCCAGGATGGAATCGACCAGCGTCGCGGACTCGCTCCGCGACAGTCCCACTTCCTGGTAGACCGCTTCCGCCAGATCGGCTCGGGTGACCGTACGCTCGCCCATCCGCCTCGTTCCCCTCTCGCCATGGAAAATCTAACCATTCCAAGCGGTAAGGTCAACGCAATAGGGCCTACGGCAAAGCCGCCCGGCCAAACCGTCAAGCTGGCGCACGCACCGGGGCCGGCTACCAGCGCAGGGCGACGGCGCCCCAGGTGAAGCCGCCGCCCATCGCCGTCGCGACGACCAGGTCGCCGCGCCGCAGCCGACCGTCGGCGGCGGCCAGATCGAGCGCCAGCGGGATCGACGCCGCCGAGGTGTTGGCGTGGCGGTCGACCGTCACCAGCACCCGGTCGGCCGCCACGCCGAGCCGCTTGGCGACCGCGTCGAGGATGCGCTTGTTGGCCTGATGGGGCGCGATCCAGGCGACGTCGTCGAGGCCGAGGCCGGCGCGCGCCAGCACCTCCGTCACCGCCGCCGAGAGCGCCGCTACCGCGTGGCGGTAGACCTCCTGGCCGTTCATGCGGAGATGGCCCGTGGTGCCGGTGGTGGACGGACCGCCGTCGACGTAGAGGTCGTCGTAGTGGCGGCCGTCGGCGGCGAGATAGCTCGCCAGCACCCCCCGCGGCGCCGGTTCGGCGGTCGCCGGTTCGGCGGCGAGCACGAGCGCCCCGGCGCCGTCGCCGAACAGGACCGAGGTGCCGCGGTCCGACCAGTCCATCAGCCGCGAGAACGTCTCAGCCCCGATCACCAGCGCCGTGCGCGCCTGACCGAGGCGGAGGAACTGATCGGCGACGGTGAGCGCATAGGGAAAGCCGGCGCAGACCGCCTGCAGGTCGAAGGCGATGCCGACCGGGCAGTCGAGCTTGCGCTGCACCGCGGTCGCCGTCGCCGGAAAAGTGTGGTCGGGCGTCGAGGTGGCGCAGACGATCAGATCGACGTCGGCCGCGGTGAGACCGGCGCGGGCCAGCGCCGGCCGGGCGGCGGCGACGGCCAGATCGGAGGTGAACTCGCCCGCCGCCGCGACGTGGCGCTGACGGATGCCCGTGCGCGAGCGGATCCAGTCGTCGGAGGTGTCCATCTCGCGGGCGAGCGCCTCGTTGGTCAGCACCCGTTCCGGGACGTAGCCACCCCAGCCGTGGATCACCGCCCGCCACGGCGTCGCCACGCTCACGACGCCGCCTCGCTGACGGGCTGGGCGTATCGCGCCAGCTCCTCGCCGATGCGGGCGTTGGCGCTGCCGTTGACGAGATCGATCGCGACGTTGATCGCGTTGGCGAAGCCGGCGGCATTGGCGGCGCCGTGGCTCTTCACCACCACGCCCCCCAGACCCAGGAACATCGCGCCGTTGTAGCGCTGCGGGTCGAGCTTGGACTTGAGCCGACCGAGGCTGCGGCGCGCCAGGACCACGCCGAGCTTGGCGGCCCAGCTGTCGGCGAGGGTGTCGCGGAAGCGGTCGATGATCAGCCGCGCGGTGCCCTCGGCGACCTTGAGCGCGACGTTGCCGGTGAAGCCGTCGGTCACCACCACGTCGACGCTGCCGGCCATCAGCCCGGTACCCTCCACGAAACCCTCGAACCGGATCGGCAGCTCGCCGGCACGCAAGCGCCCGGCGGCCTCCTGGACGACCTCGTCGCCCTTGAGCGCCTCGGTGCCGATGTTCAACAGCGCCACCGACGGTGTCTCCACGCCCAGCACGGTGCGCGCGAACACCGACCCCATCAGCGCGAACTGCACCAGATTGGTGGCGTCGCACTCGGCGTTGGCGCCGAGATCGAGGATGACGACCGGGCGCTTGGCCGCCGGCATCACCGACGCGATGGCGGGGCGGTCGATGCCGGGCAGGGTGCGCAGGAGCACCTTGGCCATCGCCATCAACGCACCGGTGTTGCCCGCCGACACCGCGGCGTCGGCCTGGTCCCGGCGGACGGCGTCGACCGCGAGCCGCATCGACGACGCCCGCGCCTGGCGCAGCGCCGTCGTCGGCTTGGCGTCGTCGGCGACGACCTCGGTGGTGTGGCGCAGCTCGCTGCGCGCGCGCAACCGTGGATAGCCCTGCAACAGGGGCTCCAGGAGCGCGCCGTCGCCGAACAGCTGAAAACGGACATCGGGATGATCGTCGAGCGCGCGATCGGCGCCGGCGACCACCATCCGCGGCGCCGCGTCCCCGCCCATCGCGTCGAGCGCCAGGTTGATGGCGCCGGCCGTCACCGGCTCAGGCCGCGTCGTCGTCGGCGTCGGTTTCCGGCTTGGCCGCGACGACCTCGCGTCCGTCGTAGTGACCGCAGGCACCGCAGACGTGATGCGACCGCTTGAGCTCGCCGCAGTTCGAGCACTCGGTCATGTTCTGGGCCACGAGCGCCAGATGCGAGCGCCGTTGACCGCGCCGCGCGCGCGTGACCTTCTTGCGAGGGACCGCCATCTGTCTCTGATCCTTGTCCGGCTATGTTGTCTAGGACGCGCCGAGCTTGCGCGCAAGCGCGGCGAAGGGGCGCCGCGGCTCCGTCGCGTCGGTGGCCTCGTTCGAGGCCGCGAGCGCCGCGTCGGCGTCCGCGGCGCGCGGATAGGGGTCCAAGGCGAGCGCCAGTTCCTCGACGGCGATGGCCCCGACGTCCACCACCGGCTCGTCGAGATAGTCGACGTCGCGCTCGTCCGGATCGATGTCGATCGCGCCCGCCGGCGCCGCGCCGACGACGAGATAGCGCTCGAAGGGTGCGACGACGTCCGCGCTCACCGGCTCGCCCGTCACCACGCAGGCCTGCACCACCCGTGCCCGCAGCTCACCGCGACAGCGAAAGACGCCGTCGACGGTCTCCAGCCGCGCCTCCAGGGCGAGCGTCTCGACCCCCTCGATCGCCAGCTGCGCGGTCACCGCGGCCAGCTCCGCCGGCTCGGCGGCGTGCGTCGTCGCCGGGCGAGCCTCGGCGCCCGGCTTCAGCGCGAGGCGGTGGGAAAAGACGGTGTCGGTGTCGGGGGTCATGAGGCCGGCTCGCAATCGTCACGTCCTCGCGGGCGAGCCCGCGTGTATAGGATCGACATCGCCCATACGCAACGACCCGAGGGGCACGCCGGCCTCGGTCTGAGCGGCGAGGGCCCCGTCGGCGGCGAGAAGGTAGGCCGCCAGCCGGCGCGCGCCCTCCGCTCCCACGGCGCCGCCGCCGGCGGCGTAGAGGTTGTCGGCGAGCGCATGTTCGAGCGCCACGGCGTCGGCGTGCTCCAGCGCCGGCTCGAGCGCGGTGGCGCGAGCGTAGAATTGTTGGCCGATCTTCTTGACCCACTTGCCGACGGAGAGGTCACCGACACCGCCTTCGCGCAGCGAACGGTCGAGGTCGCGAAAGAAGGCGTCGAACAGATCTTGGCCCAGCGCCCGTCCCTCGTCGCCGCCGCGCTGCAGCCGGCGCAGAAGCAAAATGACGTGGAGCTGGACCAGCTCCAGACGGCCGTCGTGGGTGTCGGCGACGCCGAGATCGTTGTAGAAGCCCGGATGCCGAGCCTGGGCCACGGCGGCGTCGTAGAGTTGCGCGGCCACCGCACGGCGTCGGCGGGTCGCGCGGTCGGGTACCAGCAGACGCCGGCCGCGCCGCGCCCAGCGGCCCCACCAAGAGGTCTTCGTCGACGGGAGTTCCACGCTCACGATGTCAACCGTCCCCTACGTCGCCCTCGCCCTCGCCCTGGTGCTGGGCGCCTGCTCCTCCACCGTCGATACCCACGGCCACCGCCTCGACGACGAGAGCGTGGCGCAGATCCGCCCCGGCGGCTCGTCGCGCGGCGACGTGGCGTCGTTGTTGGGTTCGCCCTCGACCCTCGCCAGTTTCGACAGTCGCACATGGTATTACGTGGGGCGTCGAGTCGAGGAACAAAACTTTTTCTTCCGCGATGTCACCGCCCAGGACGTCGTCCGCATCCGCTTCGACGCGACCGGTAGGGTCGAACGGGTCGACCGTTTCGCTCTCGCCGACGCCCGCGCGGTGGATCCAGTGGACGACGAGACCCCGACCGGCGGCAGCGAGCTCAACGTCGTCCAGCAGTTCATCGGCAATATCGGCCGCTTCAACGCGCCCACCGGTCCGGGAGCGGATACCGGCTTTCCCCAGCAGTGATGGCGCGGGCGACGCCCGTTTCGCGGCCGGCTGATCGCGCCCCACCGCAGCGGTCGGTCAGACCGCGCCGGCGGGGTCGCGGCGCGGTATCGCGAGCTCGACCGCGGCGGAACGTTCGAGAGACCGGGCGAGGTCGACGGCGTCGGCGTCGCGCCGGCCGACTCGCCGCAACAGCTCGGCGGCCAGCTGCAGGAGGGCGGCTCGGTGAGTGTGCCGGCGGTGATCGGTCGGCATCTACATGACCTCCGTGATTTCCCTCTTCTACGACCGCCGCCCGCGACCGGATCGCTCAATCGACGTTCAAACGCGCCCGCACCCGGCGCCGGGCCTCGCCGCTGTCGCGGTCGCTCACCGCCAACAGCCCCGCCAGCCGGCGCAGCAGGTTGGCCTCGTGGTCGTGCAGCACGCCGTCGGTGTAGACCACCTCCCAGGCCATCTCGAGCAACTCCAGGCGCTCGTCGAAGTCGAAGCCCTCCTTGATGGTCTGGGTGAAGCCGTGGAGATCCACGCTCGCGATGGCGAGCGCCTCGGCTTCGGCCAACAGCCGGTGAGCGGCGCCCTCGTCCAGATCGAAGCGCCGCGCCAGGAGTTCTTGGATGCGGACGCGCTCGGCGTCGTCGAAGATGTCGTCCATCGCCGCGGCGGTCACCAGCAACGCCGCCGCCGCCAGGCGCGTGCGATCCTCGTCTTCGGCGGGCGTGGCCCCGGCCTCGCCCCGAAAGCCTCGAAACAGCCGTTCGAGCATGGTGCCCTCCCTGCGCGTGCGACCGACCGGTCGCCTACCGCCAACATGGCGACCGCACCGCCGGCCGCAAGCGGCGAGCCCTGGCCTCGCCGCCGCCGCCGCGCTAACCCGGCGCCATGATGCTGCGTTTCGTCCATACCGCCGACTGGCAGCTCGGTCGCCCTTTCACCCGCTTCGCCGACGACCTCGCCGGTCGCCTGCGCGCCGCGCGGCTCGACGCGATCGACCGCCTCGCCGCGGTCGCGCGCGCCCACGCCGCCGAGCACGTTCTGGTCGCGGGCGACGTCTGGGATCAAGAGACCCCGAGCGAGGCGACGCTGATCCAGCCGCTCGATCTGATGGCGCGCGCCGCCGACCTCAGCTGGTGGCTCCTGCCCGGCAACCACGACCCGGCGCGCCCCAACGGCCTGTGGCAACGCCTGGCCGGGCTCGGCCCGCCCGCGAACGTGCGGCTCTGCGTCGAGCCGGAGCCGATAGCGCTCGGCGACCACGCCCGGCTCTTGCCGGCCCCGCTCACCGCCAAGCACGCCCGAGGCGATCCGACCGCGCTCTGGGACGCGCTTTCGACCCCGGCCGGAGCGCTGCGGATCGGCCTCGCCCACGGCTCGATCGTCGATTTCGCCGACGCCGGCGACGCCGGTGCGCCGATCGCCCCCGACCGCGCGGCCCGCGCCGGACTGGCCTATCTGGCGCTGGGCGACTGGCACGGCCGGCTCGCGGTCGACCGCCGCACCTGGTACGCCGGCACGCCCGAGCCGGATCGCTTCGCCGCCAACGATCCGGGCTGGTGTCTCGTCGTCACCGTCGCCGACGCCCACGCACCCCCGACGGTCGAGGCCGTCGCGACGGCGCAGTTCCGCTGGCACGACGCCCAGCTGGCGCGGGTGCCGGGCATGGATCTGGACGCGCTCGATGCGCTGGTGCGCGATCGCGACGTGCCGCCGTCGCGCACGCTCGCGCGCCTGAGCCTCGCCGGCACCGTCAAGCTCGCCGAGCGCGCCCGGCTGACCGCGCGGCTGGAGCAGCTGGCGCGCCAGCTCGCCCATCTCGAATGGCGCGACGACGACCTCGCCACCCTCGCCGACGCCGCCGACCTCGACGCCCTGGGCGACACCGGCGGCCTGCGCGCCGCCGCCGAAGCGCTCGCCGCCCGGGCCGACGGCGAGCGCTTCGGCGGCAGATCGGAAGAGCACACGTCTGAACTCCAGTCACGTGAAACGAT
>CAZCVH010000054.1:0-11293 GCA_964502115.1 uncultured Geminicoccaceae bacterium | reverse complement strand
GGTCCCGAGCGCCGCTGCCAGCACCTCGGCCTCGCCCCAGTAGTCGAAATGGCTGCGGCGATAGTGCCGCGCGAGCACCTGGTCGCGCGGAGCGTGGCACGGCCCGCGGGCGATCGGGCCGCCGACGAAGTCGCTCGGCCGATAGAGGTTCCACCACTCGGCGACGGCGGGTACCGGGGCGGCGAGGTGGAGGAAGCGGGCGTAGAGCGTGTCCAGGGGCGCGCCCACCGTCACCAGGCGCAGCGCAGGCGCCGGCTCCATCCGGGCTTCGCCCGACGCGCCGCCGTGGCAGTCCGCCGGCGGGCGCGCCGCCAGCGCGTCGACCGCGATCCGGGCACACTGGCCGTGGGCGAACACGGCGACCTCGCTCGCACCGGCGCCCGCCAGATGGTCGAGCAAACGCGCGAGGCGGGCGCGCGCCTCGTCCCCGGTCGCCGCCGGGCCCGAGCGGTCGAGGTAGAGCAGCACGTCCGCCGCCACATCGAGCGCGAGGCGCATCGGCCCGACCAGGAGCGCCAGGAACGGCAGGAGGCGCGCGGCCGAGAGCGTGTAGATCGCGGTCAGCCGGGCGCTGTCGGGCACCGCTCGGTCCACCCCCCAGAAATCGCAAAGGTGCGGGACGTCGCACAGGCGCCGCTTCTCCAGCCACGGGACGAGGTCGAGGACGTCGAGCACGAACACGACCATGACGCCGCCGGCGAGGGCCAGCAGCAGGGGGAAGAAGAGCCGCAGGCCGGCGCGCAGGATCCGGCCCGTCGGCAGCCGCAGCGGGCTCGCCAGATGGGTGAGCGCCGCCCACAGCGCGAACGCCGCCAGGAGATAGGTGCCGGCGAGGAAGGCGGCGCCGCCGTTCACCAGCTCCATCAGGTCGATGTTGTAGAGGCTGGCGTCGTAGTGCGCCGCGTTCCACGCCGTCAGCGCGGCGCCATCCGCGATCCCCAGCCCGACCAGCAGTTCCGACGCCCACAGGCTGGCCGCCCAGACGACCGCCAGAGCGGCGGACAAGAGCAGGACGACGAGGACGAACAGCGCCAGCCGCACGGCGAGGACGAGCGCCGGCTCGCCCGTCAGGTGGCGGTCGCGCGCCCAGCGGATCGTGAGTTCCACGACCGCCAGGGGCAGCATCAGCGCGCCGAGGAGCGGCACGGCGCCGACGGCACGGGCGAGCGCGCCGGCCGAGGCCGGATCGAGGCCCGGATGCAGGGCGAAGGCGAGGCCCACGAGCGCGGTCGCGACCGCCCAGCCGTAGCCCGCGCGCAGGAGGGGCTCGGCGGCGGCGAAGCGCGCCGCCAGGAAGGCGACCACAGCCGCGACGGCGAGGATCGCCGCGGCGGCCACCAAGGGGTTCGCTACGATGGCGGCCAGCCGCAGCATCGTCGGCACGCTGATCGCCCACACCAGGAGCGTCGCGAACACCACGCGGAACCACGCTCCGACGCGCGATCGACCGGCGGCGCCGCGGCCGTCCTCGCGCCAGCCCCGGGCGGCGAGCCGCACCATCGCGCTCACGAGCTGGATCACGAAGGAGAGGAGCGGCACGCCCCGTCGCGGCGCCGGCGCGAGGTCGGACCAGTGGACCTCCCAGACGCGCAGCCGCGGGCGCCGCGGATCGCCGATCTCCAGCGACGGGTAGAGCCGCCCGCCGAGATAGGCGTCGCGGCGATGCGCGATCTCGCCGGGCCGGAGCAGGTCGGCCGCGAGCCGGTCGCGTAGCGCCCCGAGCGGATGGACCCCGACGCCGTGGACCACGACGAGGTGCCGGCCGGCCGCCTCGCCCGCGGTCATCGGCGCGATCGCCGGGCCCGCCGCCTCACGCGGTCGTCACTCCGCCGCCGCCTCCGCGCCCTCGGCCAGCTCGGCGACGGGTGCGGCGGGCGTGAGCGTCACCTCGCGGCCGCGGTGGGTGAGCTCGACGGTGGGGCCCTGCAACAGCGTGTAGCGGGTGCGGTCGTGGCCGGCCTCGACGCACAGCCGGCTGCCGCGGACCTCGAGGTGGAAGGTGAGCCCGCTCCACGGCTTCGGCAGCTTGGGCTCGAAGCTGAGATGGCCGCCGTGGTCGCGCAGGCCGCCGAAGCCGTAGACCAGGGCCAGCCAGGTCCCGCCGATCGAGGCGATGTGGGCGCCGTGCTTGACGTTGCCGCCGACGTCGGAGAGGTCCATCGTCGCCGCGAAGTGGAAGTATTCGAGCGCCTTCTCGTGCTCGCCGATCTCGTTCGCGATGATGCTCTGCACGCACACCGACAGCGACGAATCGTGCGTCGTCAGCGGGTCGTAATAGTCGAAGTTGCGGCGCTTCTCCTCCACCGAGAACTCGTGGCTCAACAGGAACATCGCCAGGATGATGTCGGCCTGCTTGATCACCTGATGGCGGTAGAGGTTGAGCGGGTGATAGTACAGCAGGAGCGGATAGTGATCCGACGGCGTGCGCAGGAAGTCCCAGATGGGCTTGTCGGTGAAGCTGTCGTCCTGAAGGTGGATGCCGAGCTCGTCGTCGTAGGGCAGGAACATGTGCGAGGCCGCCTGCTCCCAGTCCTCGACCTCGTCCTCGTCGAGCCCGGTGGCGCGGACCAGGCGCGCGAACGCCACCGGGTTGTCGCGGCCGACGGCGCGCACCGCGTCGGCGGCGAAGCGCAGGTTCTCCCGCGCCATCAGGTTGGTGAAGTAATTGTTGTTGACGATGGCGGTGTATTCGTCCGGGCCGGTCACCCCGGCGATGCAGAACTGGGCGTTGCGGTGGAAGTTGTAATAGCCGAGTGACAGGTAGAGCCGAGCCGTCTCCACCAAAATCTCGACGCCGTAGTCGTGCAGAAAGGCGACGTCGCCGGTGATGTCGACGTATTTGCGGATGGCGTAGGCGATGTCGGCGTCGATGTGGTACTGCGCGGTGCTGGCGGCGTAGTAGGCGGAGGCCTCGTCGCCGTTGATCGTCCGCCACGGGAACAAGGCACCCTGATGGCCGAGCTCACGAGCGCGCCGCCGCGCCCGGCCCAGCTTGTCGTAGCGGAACTTCAACAGCGAGCGGGCGATGCGGGGATTGGTGTAGCAGATAAAGGGGAGCACGTAGATCTCGGTGTCCCAGAAATAGTGCCCCTCGTAGGTCTGCCCCGTCAGCCCGCGGGCGCCGATGCCGGCGCCGTCGACGCAGGCCGAGGCCTGCAGCAGCTGGAAGAGGTTCCAGCGGATGACCTGCTGGGTGCGGTCGTCGTGGTCGGAGACCTTGACGTCGCTCCTTTGCCAGAACTCGCCGACGGCACGCTCCTGGCGTGCCGCCAGCTCACCGAAACCACAGCGCTCGGCCCCATCGAGCGTCCAGCCGACCTGGCGGCGGAGCTCGTCGGCGCCGCGGTGGCGGCTGTGGTGGTAGGCCAGGAACTTGGTGAGCCGGAGGGTGCGGTCGCCCCGGGCGTCGATGCGGAAGACCGCCTGCGCGCCCTCCTCGCCGCGCTCGACGCGGACCTCCCAAGGGTCGTCGCATTCGAGCGTGTGGTCCATGCCGCAGGCCATGCGCGCGCCGCTGAGCTGGGTGCCGAAGCTCGAGACGGCGCGGCAACCGTCACCCTCGCCGACGCCCAGGGGCCTGAGCGCCTGCTCGCCGAGGCGGGTGCCGAGCCGCGGGTCCTCGGGGTCCTGGCTCTCGCTCATCGGCGCCTTGCGGCCGAGTTCGGAGGCGACGATCACCGAGGCGGCCTCGCCCTCGATGGTGATCTCGGCCTGGATGGCGGCGAGGTGGCGGTTGGTGAAGGAGACCAGCCGGGTGGTGCGGTAGCGGATGCGCTTGCCGTTGGGGTGCAGCCAGGTCAGCTCGCGGATCTCGAGGCCCCGGGCCAGATCGAGCCGGCGGCGGTAGTCCGCGATCTCGCGGGTGTCGACGTCGAAGGGTTCGTCGTCGACATAGAGCTTGAGGATCTTGCCGTCCGGGCAGTTGAGCATGGTCTGCCCGGTGTCGGGAAAACCGTAGGCCTTCTCGCCGTAGGTGATCGGGCGGAGCTCGTAGAAGCCGTTGAGATAGGTCCCGGCCTCGACCGCCGGATGGCCCTCCTCGTGGCTGCCGCGCAGACCGAGATAGCCGTTGGCGAGGGCGAAGATCGTCTCCGCCTCCTGGACGAACTCGCCGGTATAGACCCGGCCCTCGATGCCCCAGGGATCGACCGGAAACAGGTCTTCCGGCAACTGGAGCCGGGTCCGCAGCACCATCTAGCGCGCTCGGGCCACCAGCGGATCGTCGATCAGATCGCCGGCGTCGGCGACGACCCGATGCGCGCCATGGGCGCGCAGCGCCTCGGCCCCGGCGCCGCGGTCGACGCCGACGACGAGCCCGAAACGACCGCGCCGGCCGGCCTCGACCCCCGACAGCGCGTCCTCGAACACCGCCGCCTCGCCCGGCTCGGCCCCCAGCCGCTCGGCCGCGCGGACATAAGTGTCGGGCTCGGGCTTGCCGCGCATGCCCTCGCGCTCGAGGTCGGTGCCGTCGACGATCGCCTCGAAGCGGTCGAACAGGCCCGCCGTCTTCAAGACCGGCCGGCAGTTCTTCGACGACGAGACGCAGGCCGTCTTGTGCCCGTTCGCCCGCAGGCGGTCGATCAGGGCGACGCACTGGTCGAAGACCGGCACGCCCTCTTTGGCGAGGACCTCGTTGAACCAGTCGTTCTTGGCGTTGCCGAGGGCGCAGACGGTGTCGTCGCCGGGCGGATCGTCGACCGAGCCCAAGGGCAGCTCGATCCCGCGCGAGGCCAAGAAGTCGCGCACGCCCTCGTAGCGCGGCTTGCCGTCGATGTGGGCGAGATAGTCCTCCGGCAGCGCGAGCGGCTCGAAGGCGCCGCCGCCGGCGCGCCGCTCCAGATAGCGATCGAACAGCCGCTTCCAGGCGCGGCCGTGGATCGAGGCGGTGTCGGTCACCACCCCGTCGAGGTCGAACAGCCAGGCCGTGATCGTCGTGGGCGTCCCGCCCGTGTCCTCGCTCACGCGTACCTCCCGTGTCGTCGTCGGCACAGTCTAACGCAGCGGCGGCGGCGGCGGACGACCCCTCATTCGTCGGTTCTTCACCCGACGGCGTCGACCAGCTGGCCCACCGCCGCGACCACGCCGGGCCAGCCGCGCGGCCGCCAGCCCAGCGCCTGCAGCTCGTCGGTCGCCATCACACCTGCGGGCGGCGGCGACGCCGGCGCCAGCGCGCCGCCGGCCAGGCGGGTGACGGCGCGGTGGCTGACCACGACGTCGGAGATGTTGAAGGTCGCGCCGGCGACGGAGCCGGCGCGAGCGGTCAACAACAGCCGCACCGCGGCGGCGAGATCGGCGCCGTGGACCTCGGTGCCGGTGCGCGGGCGCGGCGGTGTGCCGGCGCGGCTCGCGCGCACGACGTCGAGCCACTTGGCGCGGGAGAGGTCGTGGCCGACGCCGTAGACGCCGGTGGCGCGCAGGCTCGCCGCGGGCCAGCCCTCGGCCCGGCCGTAACCGGCGAGCACCACCTCCACCGCCGCCTTGTAGGCGCCGTAGTGGGTCGTCGGCCGCACCGGATGGCGCTCGTCGAGCGGGCGGTCCCGCAAGCGCTGGCCGTAGACCGCGCGCGAGGAGAGAAAGACGACGCGGGCGACGCCGGCGCGCCGGGCGCAGCGGATCAGCCCGAGCGAGCCCTCGACGTTGACGGCGAGGAAGCCGTCGGCGTCGTCACCCTCGCCGCCGCGGTACTTGCCCGGCACGTGCCGAAAGGCGGCGTGGACCAGCGCGTCGGCGCCGCGGAGGAGATCGACCGCGCTTTCCGGCTCGTCGAGTCCGCCCTCGACCCAGTCGACGGGACCCGAAAAGCCGGTGCGGTCGCTGGTCGGGCGCGCCCAAGCGCGGACGGCGTGACCGTGGGCGAGGAGGTCGTCGACGACGAAGCGGCCGACATAGCCCGTCGCCCCGGTGACCGCGACGCGCATCTCAGCCGGCCGCGGTCGCCGGCGACGGCGACCGGGGGCTCACGCCGGCGGATCGGTGAGCTCGAGCCGGCGCTCGATCCGCTCGATCCGTGCCCGCAGTGCGCCGAGTTCGGTGTCGCGTCGAAGATCGCTCTGGACGAGCGTCGCCACGTAGCCGTTGAGCGTCGCGAGCTGTTCCTCGATCGCGGTCAACCGCTCCTCGACGCGCACACCGCGGTCCTGGACGCCCTTGAGCACCTCGTAGATGAGTTCGTTGGTGACGGGTTCGGCCATCGCTCACTCCTCGGCGCGTTTTAGGCCGTCTCGCCCCGCGCGTCGAGCCGCCGCGCCTCACCCCGCTGGCGCCGGCAGCTCGGCCGGCGGCGCGCCGCCCTCATAGAGCCGCCACCAGAGCTCGATCAGCGGCTTCAGGCGGTCGGCCTTGGGGTGGTCGTCCTGCCAGGGCTTCTCGTACTGGTAGTGCACCACCTTGATCTGCGGCCAGTGCCACAGCTCGGGCAGGTTGAAGAAGACGTACTGCAGCGTGTTGTAGGTGTAGGGCAGGCCGTGCCAGTCCGGATACCAGTGCTCCAAGAACGTCTGATCGGTGCGCCGCCACCAGGCGTCGGGGCGATCGAGCGCCGCCAGCATGGCCTCGAAGTTGGCCGGGCTCGGCGCGACGGTGAAGACGCCCGAATTCAAGCGATGGAAATCGGCGAGGCTCTCGTAGAGGTTGGGCGCCGCGGCGAAGTCGGGATAGCCGAAGAGCCGGTCGATCGGCTTCACCACCACCGCGTCGGCGTCGAGGAACACCAGCCGGTCGTAGGCCTCGAGCTCCCAGAGCCGCAGCTTCTGGAAGTTGTCGAGCGGGTCGTGGAAGGCCGGCTTGGCCCCCTTGGTGAAGGGGGCGGCGGCGTGCTGCGCGGCGCGGGAATGGCGCGCTCGAAACGCGGCCGAGAGCGCCAGGGGCGCCACCTCGCGGATCACCGCGCCCGTGCGGGCGAGCGCCTCGAGCCCGGTGGCGCCGGGCGTGGCCAGGACGACGAGCGGCGCCTCGGCGCCGACCGCCGCGAGCGAGCGCGCGAGCGCCAGCGCGCCCAGGGCGTAGTCGGCGTTGGTGACGAGGGTGGCGTAGGCCGAGCGCAAGGCGGCCGGCTCAGTCGGCGCCGCCGACGACCTTGAGGCTCGGGCGCTGCTCGCGCTTCAGCTCCGCCTCGATCTCCTTGGTCCAGGCCGAGACGCACGGGATGTGGCGGCGATCCACGCGGTGCGCCCAGCGCTTGGAGACGTCGAGGATCTCCGCCAGCAGCCCCTCGGACAGCGTCGTCGGCTCCAGGCCGAGGGCGAGGAACTGGTCGTTCTCGACGACGAGCTCGTTCTCGGCGGCCTCGTTGCGCGGGTTGGTGACGTGAGCGATCTCGGCCCCGGTCATCTCCGCGACCAGCGCGGCGAGGTCGCGGACCCGGTGGGTCTCGGTCATCTGATTGAAGATCTTGACCCGATCGCCGCGCGCCGGCGGGTTCATCAGCGCCAGCTCGATGCAGCGCACCGAATCGCGGATGTGGATGAAGGCGCGGGTCTGCCCGCCGGTGCCGTGCACGGTCAGCGGATGGCCGATCGCGGCCTGCATCAACAGCCGGTTCAACACCGTGCCGTAGTCGCCGTCGTAGTCGAAGCGGTTGACCAGGCGCTCGTCGCGCAAAGTCTCCGGGGTGTTGGTGCCCCAGACGATGCCCTGATGCAGATCGGTGATCCGCAAGCCGTCGTTCTTCGCGTAATAGGCGAAGAGGATCTGATCGAGGCATTTGGTCATGTGGTAGATGCTGCCGGGGTTCGCCGGGTAGAGGATCTGCTGCTCGGCGCGCTCGCCGTCCGGCAGATCGATCGAAACCGGCAAATAGCCTTCCGGTATGGGCGCCCCGACGCTCGAATAGCCGTAGACCCCCATGGTCCCGATATGGACCAGATGGCTGTCGAGGCCGAGCTCGACCAGTGCGCACAGCAGGTTGTGGGTCGCGCCGGTGTTGTTGTCGACGGTGTAGCGCTTGTGCCGCGGCGTCTTCATCGAGTAGGGCGCGGCCCGCTGCTCCGCCAGGTGGACCAGGGCGTCCGGCCGCCACTCGTCGAGGAACCATTTGAGTTGCTCGTACTCGGTGGCGAGATCGAGGCGGACGAGCTCGATCCAGGCGCCGGCGACCTCCTTCCAGGCGTCGCGCCGCTCCTTCGGGCTGGTGATCGGCGTCAGCGACTGGACGTCGAGCTCGCCGTCGATCTGGCGTCGGACCAGGCTGTCGACGATGACCACCTCGTGCCCCTGCGCGGACAGATGCAGCGCCGTCGGCCAACCGATGAAGCCGTCACCCCCCAGAACCGCAACCCGCATGCGTCTTTCCTCCTCGGCCCCGCGCGAGGCTTCGTGCCACCGCCGCCGTTGAAGCCCTCTCGTCGGTAAAGATCAAGAGCGCGGGCCCGGCGGCGCCGCGGCCGCCTCGCCGCTTGGCGGCGGCGTCGACGTCGACTACGGGAACGGCTCGAGGTTCCCGCCACCGCGCGGCGGGATGGGGGCGCACCGGGACGGGCGGGCGCCGCTCGCCGGGCGGCGGCGAACGGGGGAAGGAACATGAGCGAGCGGACATGCCCGCGGCATCTCTGCGTCATTTCGCAAGGGCCGCGAACGTGCCAGTTGTACGATGACGCGGTGCTCGACCATGTACCGCAAACCGGGAGGCGTGAGGGATGACGACGCAACCGCAGGTTAAAAACCTCGACCCGGCCGAGCAGCAGCGACTCCTTCGCCTGAGCACGCGCGCGTCGCAGCTGTTGAGCCACAGCTTCGCGCGCCAGCTGGAGGAGATGTTCGGCAACGACTTCACGATGATCGACGGCCACGCCGTGGCGCGCAGCTTTCAGGACTTCGGCATGAAGCTCCTGAGCGACCCGGCGCGGATGATGGAGGCCAACACCCAGCTCTGGCGCGACAGCTTCACGCTCTGGCAACGCTTCTTGGAGGGTGCGCCCAGCGGCCGGCTGCAGCCGCTGGTCGAGGCGCCGAAGACCGACCGCCGCTTCAAGGACCCGGGCTGGTCGGAGAACCCCGGCTTCGCCATGCTGCAGCAGAGCTATCTGGTGTTCGCCAACTGGCTGCAGGAGCTGGTCGACGAGGCCGAGGGGCTCGACCCTCAGGCGCACCAGCGCGTCAAGTTCTTCACCCGCCAGTATCTCAACGCCATCGCACCCTCGAACTACCCGCTGACCAACCCCCAGGTGTTGAAACAGGCGCAGGATACCGGCGGTAAGAGCCTGCTCGACGGTCTCGAGCACTTCCTCGACGACCTCGAGCGCGGCGGCGGCCATCTGCGCATCCAGATGACCAACGAGAGCGCCTTCGGGCTCGGCAAGAACCTCGCGCTCACCCCCGGCAAGGTGGTCTACAAGAACGAGCTGATGGAGCTCATCCAGTACAGCCCGACCACCGAGCAGGTGCACGCCCGCCCGCTCCTCGTCATCCCGGCCTGGATCAACAAGTTCTACATCCTGGATCTGCAGCCCAAGAACAGTTTCGTGAAGTGGGCGGTGGACCAGGGCTTCACCGTCTTCTTGATCTCCTGGGCCAACCCGACCAAGGAGCTGGCGCACAAGCGCTTTCAGGACTATCTGGGTGACGGCGTACTGGCGGCGCTCGACGCCATCGAGCAACAGACCGGGATGCGCGAGGTCTCCGCACTCGGCTTCTGCATCGGCGGCATCCTCTTGGCGACCGGCCTCGCCCACATGGCGGCCAAGGGCGACGACCGCATCAAGGCCGCCACCTTCTTCGCCACGCTGTTCGATTTCGAAGAAGACGTCGGCGAGCTCGGCATGTTCGTCGACGTCAACCATCTCGACGCCATGGAGGAGCACACCGCCAAGACCGGCTTCCTCGAGGGCCGGCACATGGCCAACACCTTCTCGATGCTGCGCGAGAACGACCTGGTGTGGTCGTTCGTGGTCAACAACTACCTGCTCGGGCGCGAGCCGGCCGCGTTCGATCTGCTCTACTGGAACGCCGATTCCACCCGGTTGCCGGCACGGATGCTGTCGGACTACGCCCGCGGCTTCTACCTACAGAACGCGCTGGCGCGTCCCGGCACGCTGGAAGTCCTGGGCACCCCGATCGACACCACCAAGGTGACGACGCCGTCCTACGCCGTCGCCACCCGCGAGGACCATCTCGCACCGTGGCACGCGTGCTTTCCGATCAAGCGTCAGTTCCAGGGGCCGGTGCGCTTCTGCCTCGGCGGCTCGGGCCACATCGCCGGCATCATGAACCCGGCGTCGAGCCACAAATACGGCTATTGGATCAACGACGCGCCGGCGGCCGATCCCGAGAGCTGGTTCGAGAACACGACGTTTCACGAGGGCTCGTGGTGGCCGGATTGGGCGGCGTGGCTGGCCGAGCATTCGGGCGAGAAGGTGGCCGCCCGCGACCCCGAGCGGGGCGAGTTGACGCCGCTCTACGACGCCCCGGGGCGCTATGTTCAGGACCGTTCCGACGACGGTTGAAGCGCGGTCGAACGGTCACGACGGCCCCGGGCTCTCGATGCCCGGGGCCTCTTCTCACGCCTGCGGGTTGCGCTGAACCGCGCGCACCGCCATCAGCTCGCGCACACTCGCGCCGAGCACGGCGAACAGGGTCACAAGGCTCAAGGTCGAAACCAGGTCGAATTCCATCGCGGTAGTCCCTTTGCTCGAAGTCGGGGTGAAGCAGGTCCGATCATGCCGCCGACGCACCACGCCGGCGGGTCGGGCGAACGAGGGGCCGAGTGCGATCCGGCCGTGACGAGGTGCCGGCGGGCGCGCCGCCGGCGGACGGCGGGATTCAGGCGCCGCGGCGGTCGGCGGCGCGAAGGCTGCGCACCGAGACGAGCTCGCGCGTGGCGGCGCCGAGCACCAGCAGCAGGGTCACGATGTTCAGGGTCGACACCAAGGTGATTTCCATTTCGACACTCCGTTTCGCTGCGTCACAGCTCCGATGATCGCCGTCGCCTCCCACCACCTTGTGGTTTCGCCGACAGCTATTGGTTTCTACGGAGGTCGCGTGGAGCCGGATCAAAAAAGCTGCGAAATTTTTTGATGAACGTCGGCGAGAGGGCCGCGTTTTTGTCCGTTGAACGAATGTTTTTCTTTTGGAACGCGCCGGCGTACTTTGCATGCGGTGCGTTGCCGCGCTCGGCGCCGACCCCGGCGCCCGGGCCGCGCGAGAATGCGCCGCGGCCGGTCACCTGCTATGTTCTCATGTGACGCGGGAGGGACGCACGATGCACCGTGCGCCGGAACGCCTCGACGTGGTCGCGCTGATCGTCGACGCGCCCGCAGCGGGCCTGGTCGCCGGCCAGGTCGGCACCGTGGTCGAGCCG
>CAZCVH010000053.1:0-11330 GCA_964502115.1 uncultured Geminicoccaceae bacterium | reverse complement strand
CCTCGCGACGGGCGAGCGCTGGACGCTCAGGCCCGGCCGCGGCCCGGGGTCGGCCAGCCACAGCGGCACCGGGCCGCGGCCGGGCCTGAGCGTCCAGCGCTCGCCCGTCGCGAGGTCGACGAAGGGGTAGGCCGCCGGCGCGATCTCGTGCATCTCGCCGCGGCCGCCGATGCGGTCGAGATAGGCTGCGGTGGCGCGGTTGCCGGAGAGCACCAGATGGTTGCCGTTGTCGATGCGGCGGCCGAGCCGGGCGTCGTCGAAGGAGCGGCAGCGCCCGCCGGCCTGCGGCGCGGCTTCCCACAAGGTGACCCGGACGCCGCGCGTCGCGGCCGCGGTGGCGGCGGCGAGCCCGGCGATGCCGGCACCGACGACGTGCAGCCGCCTCATCGCTGCGCTCCCCGCGCCAGACAGCACAGCGCCACCCACAGCTTGCGCGCCTTGCTCGGCTTCACGGGCGGGCGCGGCGCGTTCCAGCCGCGGGCGCGCAACCGCAGAAGCGTCATGCGGTAGACCGCCATCATCATCAACGCCGGCCGCATCGCACGAGGCTCGCAGCGCGCCATCGCCGCCTCGGCGCGGTCGAAGGCCGCGAACGCGCGCTCGGCCACCTCGTCGCAGACCGCGGCGAGGCCCGGATGCGCGAGCGCCGCGGCCGGCTCGCCCGCCGGCACCCCGTGGCGCTCGAGCGTTTCGCGCGGCAGGTACAGCCGACCCAGTGCGGCGTCCTCGTCGAGATCGCGCAGGATGTTGGTGAGCTGCATCGCGCGCCCGAGATGGTTGGCGACCTCACGGCCGTCGCCGTCGCCGGCACCGAAGACCTTGACGCACAGCCGGCCCACCGCGGCGGCGACGCGGTCGCAGTAGCGCTCGAGGTCGGCGTCGAGCGGGCCGACGATCGGCCCCGTCGCGTCCATCGCCATGCCGTCGATGACGGCGTCGAAGTCGGCGCGCTCCAGATCGTAGTCGCGGACGGGGTCGATCAGCGCGCGCGAGGTCGGCCGCCGTGGCGTGCCGGCGTAGAGCGCGGCGATCTCGCGCCGCCATTCGTCGAGGGCGTGCGTCTTCGCCGCCGCCTCGGCCTCGGCGTCGGCGACGTCGTCGACCTCTCGACAGAAGGCGTAGACCGCGAACATCGCGCGCCGTCGTTCCGTCGGCAGCAGCCGCATGGCCCAGAAGAACGACGTGCCGGCGGCCCGGACGACATCGTCGACGTGAGCCACGTCCTCGGCCGTGGCCGCGACGTAGGGGGAGACTCCGTCCATTGAACCCGCGAGACTTGTTATACGGTCTTGCAAACACCCGCCACGGCACCCGCGTCAACCTCGACGCAGTGCGAAAGCGCTCACGATCGATAAAGCCGGCCGTGCCACCGCGCCGTGCGCCCGCGCGCGTAAGCGAGCGCGGAGTGTAGGGTCATCGCCGCGTAGGCCCAAGCCGCCGGTGGCAACGACAGCGCCCGCCAGCCGGCGAGCCCGTACCAGCGCAGCATCGGTCGTAGGCTCCAGACGGTGAGCACCAAGGCCGCCAGGCCGGCCGCACGGCCCACCGGGCCGGCCGCGACCAGGGCCAGCAGCGGCACCACGAAGAGCAGCGCGAGGCCGGCGATCGCGCCGGCCAGCCGCCACCAGGAGTGGCGCAGTTCGGTGAAGGCGGTGCGGCGGACCATCGCCCAGAACGCGCCGAGATCGTAGGCGCGACGGCTGCGGCAGGCGTGCGACAGCACCAGCCGGATCGACGCCCCGGTGGCCTTCAGCCGCGCGGCGAGCGCGACGTCGTCGATGAGCCGGTCGCGGATCGCCTCGAGCCCGCCGGCGCGCGCCAGGGCCGCGCGCTCGACCAGCATGCAGCCGCCGGCGGCGGCGGCGACGCCGCGCGCGGGGTCGTTCACCGCGCGGAAGGGATAGAGCAGCTGGAAGAAGTAGACGAAGGCGGGCACGAGCCAGCGCTCGACCGTGGTCGCGGTGTTCAGATCCGCCATCACCGACACCAGCGCGGCGTCGTGGCGCTCGGCCGCGGCGACCAGGCGGGCGAGCGTGTCCGGGGCGTGGACGATGTCGGCGTCGGTCAGCCACAGCCACGGCGCGTCCAGCCCGTGCGCCGTCGCGAACTCCAGGCCGGCGCGCTGGGCCGCCACCTTGCCACTCCAGCCGGCGGGTGGCGGCGGTGCGGCGTGGATGTAAAGGCCGCGGTGCGGCGGCACCGCGACCGCCGCGGCGCGCGCGGCGGTATCGTCGCGGCTGGCGTCGTCGACCACGACCACGTCGAGCCGACCGGCGTAATCCTGGGCCAGGAGGCTGGCGACGTTGGCCACGATCAGCGCCGCCTCGTCGCGCGCCGGCACGATGGCGACGACGTCCGGCGAGGTTGACGGCGTTGCGTCCTCCAAAACCTGATCGCAGCGCCAAAAGCCGTCGCGGCCCGAGAGGAGACCGAGCCAGGCGACGGCGGCGAGGCCGGCGAGGAGATCGATCACCGCCGCCGGGCGCGCCAGGCGGCGGCGGCGGCGCCGAGGCCGACCAGCGCCATGCGGGGTTTCGAGAACGTCACCCGTCGCCGCAACGGATCCTCGCGACGGAGCTTCGCGCACAACCCCTCGGCGAGCGCTTGAATTACTGCAATTTCAAAGCTCAAACGCGTGTCCTTGACTTTGCGCGCGAAGCTGCGCGAGCGCTCGAGCAGGTCGTCGGTCCGGTCGAGCGAGCGGTCGAGCACCCGCCTGAGCCCCGGCGGGCTCGCGGGCGCGGCCAGCACGTCGACGCCGAGACCCTCCGCGGCCAGCCAGGGCTCGGGGAGATAGACCCGATCCAACGCACGGTAGTCGTCGGCGCAGTCCTGGAGGTGGTTGATGACCTGAAGGGCGTTGCAGAGCGCGTCGTTGGCGGCGAAGAGCGCGGGATCCTCACCGTGGAGGGCCAGGATGTGACGCCCCACCGGCGCCGCCGACAGCCGGCAATAGGCCATCAGCTCGTCCCAGTCGGCGTAGCGGGTCTTCTCGGTGTCGAGGATGAAGGCTCGGATCAACTCGCGGGCATGGACGGGGTCGACGCCGGTGGCCTCCAGACTACGCCGCAGCGCCACCGCCTTGTGGGGCCCGTCGCCCGCCTCGCCGGCGAGCACGGCGTCGAAGGCGGCGAGCCGGTGGCGCTTCTCGCCTCCGGCCACGCCCGGCGCGTCCGCGATGTCGTCGATCGCGCGCGCGAAGCCGTAGAACACCACCAGGTGCGGTCTCAGCTCCGCGCGGACGAGCCGCGAGGCGACCGGGAAGTTCTCGCTGCCGGCGTGTTTGCCCGAGGGCAGTTCGAAGGTGTCGGTGGCCACGCGCCCGCCGCTCAGCAGGCGGCCGAGCCCGCTTCGCGCAGCGCCGCCTCGTCCAGGAGCCCGAGGACGCGGGCGACGATGGCCTTGGCGTCGAGTTGGGCCTCGGCGTACATGCCGGCTGGGGTCCCCTGGTCCATGAAGCGGTCCGGCAGCACCATGCTGCGCAGCTTCAAGGCGCCGTCGTCGAGCGTACCCTCGTCGAGCAGGAGCTGCTGGACGGCGCTGCCGAAGCCGCCGACCGCCCCTTCCTCGACCGTCACCACGAGGCGATGCGCGCCGGCGATGCCGGTCAGCAGCTCGCGGTCGAGCGGCTTGGCGAAGCGGGCGTCGACGACGGTCGCGTTGATACCGCGCTGCTTGAGCTGATCGGCGGCGGCGAGGCACTCGTAGACGCGCGGTCCGAGGCCCACCAGCGCCACGGAACTGCCTTGCCGCATGATACGGCCGCGGCCGATCGCCAAGGGCTCGCCGCGTTCGGGGAGTTCGACGCCGGCACCTTCGCCGCGCGGGTAGCGCACCGCCGAGGGACCGGCGTCGTGCGCCGCGGCGGTGGCGATCATGTGCATCAGCTCGGCCTCGTCGGCGGGCACCATGATCGTGAAGTTGGGCAGACAACCCAGATAGGCGAGATCGAAGGAGCCGGCGTGGGTGGCGCCGTCGGCGCCGACGAGGCCGCCGCGGTCGATGGCGAAGCGCACCGGCAGGTTCTGGATCGCGACGTCGTGGACGACCTGGTCGTAGGCTCGCTGCAGGAAGGTCGAGTAGATCGCGCAGAAGGGCTTCATGCCCTGCGCCGCCATGCCGGCGGCGAAGGTGACGGCGTGCTGCTCGGCGATGCCGACGTCGAAGGTGCGCTCCTTGAAGCGTTCCTGGAACTTGGCGATGCCGGTGCCGTCGGGCATCGCGGCGGTGATGCCGACCACCCGCTCGTCGCGCTCGCCTTCGGCGATCAGCGCCTTGGCGAAGACGCCGGTGTAGCTCGGCGCGTTGGAGCTCTTGGTCTGCTGCAGGCCGGTCTCGGCGTCGAACTTGCCGACCGCGTGGCACTTGTCGAGCGCCGACTTGGCCGGGCCGAAGCCGCGGCCCTTCTCGGTCACGACGTGGACCAGGACCGGCCCGGAGTTGCAGTTGTCGCGCACGTTCTCCAGCACCGGCACCAGATGCTCGATGTTGTGGCCGTCGAGCGGACCCACGTAGTAGAAGCCGAGTGCTTCGAACAGCGTGCCGCCGGTCAACAGCCCGCGCGTGTACTCCTCGGTGCGGGCGGCCGCCTGCGCCAGCGATTTCGGAAAGCGCCTGGTGATCTCCTTGGCGACGTGCCGCATCGAGCGGAAGCTGCTCGAGGAGACGACGCGCGAGAGGTAGTTGTTGAGCGCGCCGACGTTGGGCGCGATCGACATGTCGTTGTCGTTGAGGATGACGATCAGCCGCGACTTCGAGGCGCCGGCGTTGTTCATCGCCTCGTAGGCCATGCCGGCGGTCATCGCACCGTCGCCGATGACCGCGACGACGTTGTAGTGGTCGTGGGCGAGATCGCGCGCCGCCGCCATGCCGAGGCCGGCGGAGATCGAGGTCGAGCTGTGGGCGGCGCCGAACGGGTCGTAGATGCTCTCGGCGCGCTTGGTGAAACCCGAAATCCCGCCGGGTTGCCGGATCGTGCGGATGCGGTCGCGGCGACCGGTGAGGATCTTGTGCGGATAGGCCTGGTGACCGACGTCCCAGATCAGCTTGTCGCGCGGGGTGTCGAAGACGTAGTGCAACGCCACGGTGAGCTCGACCACGCCCAAGCCGGCGCCGAGATGACCGCCGGTGCCGGAGACGGCGTCGATGGTCTCCTGGCGCAGCTGATCGGCCAGGTCGTGCAGGCGCTCCTGCGGTACCCGCCGCAGGTCGGCCGGATCCATGATCGTGTCCAGAAGTTCGGTCGCCGACATGGGCCTCTCACCGCGCATCGCTTGTTGTCGTCAGCTGGCGCGCACCGCGATGTAACGGGCCAGCTCCTCGAGTGCGGCGGCGGCGTCGCCGAACCGGGCCAACGCCGCGACCGCCGTGTCGACCTGATCGTTCAGTTCCCGCGTCGAACCCTCCACGCCGAGGACGTGCGCGAACGTCGCCTTCGCCTGGGCCTCGTCCCGCCCGAGGTCCTTGCCTACCAGCGCGGCGTCGCCTTCGACGTCGAGCAGATCGTCGCGGATCTGAAAAGCGGCACCAACGGCGCGTCCGTAGGCCTTCAGCGCCGAGCGGTCCGCCGCGCCCGTGGCGCCGGCGATGGCGCCGGCTTCGCACGCGAAGGTGATCAGCGCACCGGTCTTGAGCGCCTGCAGGTTGCGCACGGCGTCGAGATCGGCGTCGGCGCCGGCGGCGAGATCGAGCATCTGACCCCCGCACATGCCGCCGCTGCCGGCGGCGCGGGCGAGCCCGAAGGCCAGCTGCGCCCGCGCCTCGCCCCGCAGCGGCAAGGTCGGATCGCTCACCGCCTCGAAGGCGAGCGCCTGCAAGGCGTCGCCGGCGAGGATCGCGGTGGCCTCGTCGAAGGCGTTGTGGAGCGCCGGCTGTCCCCTTCGCTCGGCGGCATCGTCCATCGCCGGCAGGTCGTCGTGGATCAAGGAGTAGGTGTGCAGGCATTCGATCGCCGCGCCGACGCGCACCATCGCCACGTCCGGGACGTCGAAGAGCCGCCCGCTCATCACCGCCAGGAGGGGACGCACCCGTTTGCCGCCGGCGTGCAGCGCGTAGCGCATGGCCGCCGCCAGGCGCGGCGCGGCGTGACCCTCGGCGGGTACGAGGCGATCGAGTTCCTCGTCGATCAGCGGCTGGACGACATGGCGCACCATGTCGAGGGTAGCGGTCGAGTGGTTCACGACGCCTCCGGATCGAGCGCTGCGCTGGACACCTCGCCGCCCTCGTCTTCGACCAGACGTTCGACCCGGAGGCGCGCCTCGGCCAGCTTCTGTTCGCAGTGACGGCGCAGCGCCGTGCCACGCTCGTAGGCCGCGATCGACTGCTCGAGCGGGATCTCGCCGCGGTCGAGACGATCGACGATGGCCTCGAGCTCGCCGAGCGCCTGCTCGAAGCTGAGCTCCGCCACCGGCGTCGACGCCGCCGGCTCGTCGGCGCTCACGAGCCCGCCTCCAGCGCCTTCAGGTGGGCCAGCACCGAGCGCACCAGCGCATCGGGGTCGTAGCCGCCCTCGAGCGTCGAGACGACGCGGCCGTCGGCGTGACGCTCGGCGAGTTCGACCATGCGCTCGGTGATCCAGGCGAAGTCGTCCTCGCCGAGGCGGATGTTGGCGAGCGGATCGGCGGCGTGGGCGTCGAAGCCGGCGGAGATCAACACCAGTTCGGGCGCGAAGTTGTCGAGCGCCGGCAGGATGCGGTCCTCGAGCGCGCGCCGCCAGCGGGCGCCGTCGGTGCCGGCGCGCACGCAGGTGTTGACGATGTTGCCGAGGCCGGTCTCGTCCTCGCGGCCCGTGCCGGGAAACAGCGGCGCCTCGTGGATCGAGGCGTAGAGCACCTTGGGCACCGCCTCGAAGATGGCCTGCGTACCGTTGCCGTGATGGACGTCGAAGTCGAGCACGGCGACCCGCTGCAGGCCGTGGACCTCGATCGCCCGCGCCGCCGCGACGGCGATGTTGTTGAAGAAGCAAAAGCCCATCGCCACCGCCGGCTCGGCGTGGTGCCCGGGGGGGCGCATGGCGAGAAAGGCGCGCCGGGTCTCGCCGCCGAGCACCGCGTCGGTGGCCTGCACCGCCGCGCCCGCGGCCCGCAGCGCGGCTTCGCCGGTCGACGGGCTGAGCCAGGTGTCCATGTCGATCGGCATGCGGCCGTCGGTGGGGACCTGGTCCAGGACGCCGGCGACGTGGCCCGGGGTGTGCACGCGTACGAGGTCCGCGCGCTCGGCCCGCTCGGCGACGCGGCGCTCCAGCGCCAGGTCGTCGGCGGCGTCCAGGGCGGCGAGGATGCGCTTCAGGCGGATCGGGGCTTCGGGATGACCGGGGCCGGGATCGTGACGGGTGCCCACCTCGTGGGAATAGACGAAGACGCTCATCTCATGCGGCCAGATCGGCGAGTTGCTGCACGAACGACTGCGCGCGCGCCAGCCGCTCGGCCGGAGACCCGGTCTCTTGCGCGAGCACGAGCCGGTGATCCGGGCGAACCCGGATACGCCCGCGACTGTCCGCGATCAACGGCACCAAGCGCTCCGGATGGCTGAACTGGTTCCCGCGGAACGCGAGCACGATGCCCTTGGGGCCGGCGTCCAGCTTCTCGACATTGGCACGTTTGCAGGTCTGCTTGAGGCGCACCAGCGCCAAGAGGTTGTCGGTGTCGTGCGGCAGCGGACCGAAGCGGTCGATCAGCTCGGCGGCGAAGGCCTCGACCTCCTCGCCGTTCTCGAGCGCGGCGAGCCGGCGGTAGAGCGAGAGCCGGAGATCGAGATCGGCGACGTAGTCCTCCGGCATCATCGCCGCCACGTCGATGGTGATCTGCGGCGTCCAACTCTCGTCGCCGGTCTCCGGCGCCTCGCCCAACCCCTCGGCGCGGCGCGCCTCGAGCGCGTCTTGCAGCAACTGATGGTAGAGCTCGAAGCCGACCTCCTTGATGTGCCCGCTCTGCGCTTCACCCAAAAGATTGCCGTGGCCACGGATGTCCATGTCGTGGCTGGCGACTTGAAAGCCGGCTCCGAGCCCGTCGATGGTCTCCATCACCTTGAGCCGGCGTTCGGCGGTCTCGCGCAGGACCCGGTTGGCCGGCACCGTGAAATAGGCGTAGCCGCGGACCTTGCCGCGGCCGATGCGCCCTCTGAGCTGGTAGAGCGGCGACAGCCCGAAGAGGTCGGCGCGGTGGACGATCAGCGTGTTCGCGCGCGGGATGTCGAGGCCGCTCTCGATGATGTTGGTCGCCAACAGCACGTCGACGGTGCCGTCGTCGAAGGCGACCATGACCTCCTCGATGTCCTTGGCGTTCATGCGGCCGTTGGCGACACCGATCTTGAGCTCGGGCACGAGCTTTTTGAGGTCGTCGGCGAGCTTGGCCTGGTCCTCGATGCGCGGGCAGACGTAAAAGCTCTGCCCGCCGCGGAAGTGCTCGCGCATCAACGCCTCGCGGATCACCACCTGGTCGACCGGCATGACGAAGCTGCGCACGGCCAGGCGGTCGACCGGCGGGGTGGCGATGATCGAGAGGTCCTTGAGCCCGCCCAGCGACATCTGCAGCGTGCGCGGGATCGGCGTCGCCGTCATCGTCAGGACGTGGACCTCGGCGCGCAGCTGCTTCAGGCGCTCCTTGTGGGCGACACCGAAATGCTGCTCCTCGTCGACGACCAGCAGGCCGAGGTTCTTGAAGTCGACCGATTTGCCCAAGAGGGCGTGGGTGCCGATGACGATATCGATCTCGCCTTTGGCCAATTCCTCCTTGATTTTGGTGGCCTGGCGCTGCGGCACGAAGCGCGAGATCGCCGCGATCTTCAACGGAAAGCCCTCGAAGCGCTCCTGGAAGACGCGGTAGTGCTGGCGCACCAGCAACGTGGTCGGCGCCAGCACGGCGACCTGGCGGCCCGACATCGCGGCGATGAAGGCGGCCCGCAGCGCCACCTCGGTCTTACCGAACCCGACGTCGCCGCAGACGAGCCGGTCCATCGGTCGGCCCGAGGCCAGGTCGGCCACCACCGCGTCGATCGCGGCGAGCTGGTCGTCGGTCTCCTCGAAGGGAAAGCGGGCGCAGAACTCCTCGTAGAGCCCGTCGGTGCGCTCCATCGCGAGCCCGCGCTTGAGCTCGCGTTCGGCGGCGATCCGCAACAGCTCGTCGGCGAGCTCCTGGATGCGCTTTTTGACCGCGGCCTTCCTGGCCTGCCACGCCGCACCGCCGAGCTTGTCGAGCTGGGTCTTGTCGTCGCCCGTACCGTAGCGCGACAGCATCTCCAAGCTCTCGACCGGCACGAACAGCTTGTCGCCCGCGGCGTAGACCAGACGGATGCAGTCGTGCGGGGCGCCCCCGACGTCGATCGCCTCGAGGCCTTCGAAGCGGCCGATGCCGTGGCTTTGATGGACGACGAGATCGCCCTGCTTGAGGGCGGTGATCTCGGAGATGATCTCCTCGCCCTTGCGCCGCCGCGGCCGCTGACGGCGCAGCCGCTCGCCCAGGATGTCGGTCTCGGCGACGACGGCGACGTCGTCGCGCACGAACCCGTGCTCGAGCCCCAGGGCCGCGCTCACCACACCGCGCCCGCGCGCGGCGTCGAGATCACTCACCGGCGGCAACGCTTCGAGACCGGCCTCCAGGAGCATCGCTTCGAGGCGTTGGCGAGCCCCCTCGCTCTGGGCGGTGACGACCACCGCCTCGCACGCGCGCGCCAGAGCCCGCAGATGGTCGATCGCCGCCTCGAACAGCGGCACCTCGCGGCTCTTGCGTTCGGGCGCGAAGTCGCGGCCGGGCCGCGCCCCGGCGGCGAGTGCCTCGCCCTCGCCCGGCGGCGCCGCGCCGGCGAAGAAGCGCAGGCCGTCGCCGCCGTCGAGGCCCTTGGCGAGCGTCGCGGCGTCGAGATAGAGCCGCTCCGGCTCCAGCGCGCGGTAGGGTGCGCCGAACTGCGCGCCCGTGGGCGCCGGCTCGAGGCGGGCCTCGTAGTGCTCGGTGACGAGGTCGAGCCGGGCCCGGATGGCGGCCTCGGCCTGGTCGTCGAGCGACCACGGCACCGCCGCCGGCAGATAGGCGAAGAGCGGCACCAGCCGGTCGTGGAACAGCGGCAGCCAGTGCTCCATGCCGGCGAAGGGCCGGCCTTGGGTGACGGCTTCGAACAGCGGGTCGTCGGTGACCGCACCGAAGCGCTGCAGAAAGCCGACCTTGAAGCGCTCGATCGACGCCGGATCGAGCACGACCTCGGAGAAGGGCGTGAGCGCGACACGCTCGATCCGGCCGAGCGAGCGCTGGGTCAAGGGATCGAAGGTGCGGATCGCCTCGACCTCGGCCCCGAAGAAGTCGAGCCGCACGGGCTCGCCGCCGCCGGTGGGGTAGATGTCGACGAGCGAGCCGCGCACGGCGTATTCGCCCGCCTCCACGACGGTACCGCAGCGGCGGTAGCCGAGACCCTCGAGCTTCTCGACCAGCGCCCCGCGGTCGACCTTCTCGCCGCGCGCGAGCTCGAGCTTGGCGCCGGCGATGGCCTCCGGCGGCGGCAGGTACTGCAGCACCGCGTTGACGGTGGCGACGACGAGGAGCGGGCCGGCGGGTGCCTCGGCGAGGCGTGAGAGCACCGCCAGCCGCCGCGCCATCACCTCGGCGGTCGGCGAGACCCGGTCGTAGGGCAGACAGTCCCAGGCCGGAAAGACCAGCGTCTCGACCTCGCGCGCGCCGAAGGCGACCATCTCGGCGAAGCGATCGCCGCGGCCGGTATCGCGTGCGATGTGGAGATGCACCCCGGCGCGTTCGCGCAGGCGCTCGGCGACGAACAGCGCCTCGGCGCCGTCGGGGGCGTGGGCGACCGCGCGGGCCGGTAGGCGCACGCTCGGCGCCGTTGCGGCCCGCGCCGGCGCGGTGTCGGCGACCTCGCTCACGACAGGCGGCTCGGATCCTCGGCCAGATGCTGGAAAACCTCGTGATCGTGGCGCTCGGGCACGGGCACGCGGCCGCTCACCCAGGACAGGATGTCCTGATCGCTCTCGTCGAGGATGGCCTCGAAACGGTCCAGATCGGCTTCGTCGAGCGCATCGAGGTAGATGTCGCGAAAGCGCCGGAAGATCAGGTCGCTCTCGCGTACGCCCCGGTAGAGGCTGCGGTAGGCCAAGCGCTTGCGCCGCACGCTGACGGGTTCACCCAAGATCGTCTCCGCGCTTGATTGCGGGTCGCCCCTGTACCTGATCCGCCCGGTGTCGCCAAGCAAGCCACCCCCGAACGAATCGCCGGCGGCGCGCCTCCACGCGCTGCTCGACGCGCCGCTGCCGGAGAGCGCCGGCATCGGCCCGGCCCGGCGCGCCCGGCTGGCGTCGCGCCTTGGCGACGATGCGCGACGACGTGACGCAC